>NZ_JBVVAK010000125.1:0-23778 GCF_055792825.1 Microvirga sp. GN3 | reverse complement strand
GTCCTTCGAAATCGCGCAGGTTCACGTCATTGCCGAGCGTGGCGCCGACGATCTTGCCTTGAGCGGTGACGATCACCACCACCTCGGGCTCGGGATTGTTCCAGGTCGATTTGGGATGCAGTCCCGCATCCATGAAGGCTCCGACGGCCGAGAGAGTCGGGGCCTTGGTGAAGACCTCCGCATCGGGGCCGATGCCGACTTCGAGATACTGGCTCCACGCTCCCTGAGCGACGAGAACCTCCTTCAGGGCCATGGCCTCCTGAGATCCTGGTTTGAGCCGGCTCAGATCGTCGCCCACAAGCCGCAGAACCTCGGCCCGGATGGCCGCGGCGGCACTGGCATCGCCCCGCGCCCGCTCCTCGATCACACGCTCCAGCATGGAGACGGCAAAGGTGACGCCGGCCGCCTTGATGACCTGAAGGTCGATGGGGGCGAGAAGCCAGGGCTTCGATGAATCGCGGCTGTCCGGCGCGGTATTGCCTGCAACCTCCTCAAGAGATCCGACTCGCTCGCCCTGTGCTGCCCTCACAAGACGCGCGGGATCGTCCATGGCGGCAAGGGCGCTCATCGTGGAACAGGCCGAGGAAATATCGAAGAGACCATCCTCCCTGATGGCGACCACGGAAGGCCCGATGCCAGGGCGCCAGACGCGTCCGACAAGGGTCCCTCGGCACCCATCGACGGGAAGAAGATCAGCAGCGGATATTGTAAGAAATGGCATTCTCGGAGAACCTTGTGAAAAGAGAGGTGAATGTATCTGCGAGCATGATATGTTTCAAAATGGAGAGAATTGTCGACCAGAGCAGGCTTGCCTGTCTTCAACCATTCACCGCAGCGGCCTGCCCGAATAGGCAGCTTCCAAGATGGCCAAGTAATCGCCGACGCTCGCGGGGCGTGGATTGGTCGCCGAGGAATGATCCTTCATCGCGCTCTCCGCGATCTCCGCAAGGCTCTCGTGCGGCACACCCATCTCGACCAGCGTGGAAGGCATCCTGAGGCGCTTGTTCAAGTTGCGGATGTAGTCGGCCAGATCAGCGTCGGCGTCCAAGCCGAGTCTCTGACGAAGGGTTGCATATTTTGCCCCGGAATGGTCCTCGTTGAATTCGAGCACATAAGGGAGCAGCACTGCATTCAGAGTGCCGTGGTGCAGCGACACCTGCTTCAGTCCTCCGAGGGGGTGCGACAGCGCATGGACGGCCCCCAAGCCCTTCTGAAAGGTCAGGCCGCCTTCCAGCGCCGCCATCATCATCTCGTAGCGCGCTTCGCGGTTTGAGCCCTGTGTCACCGCCTGCTCGATGTTGCTCAGGGCGCGGACCAAGCCATCGAGGGCAATCGCCTCCGCGGGTGGGTTGATCCGGGGGCTCAGGAAAGTCTCGATGCAATGCGTAATGGCGTCCATTCCCGTTGCGGCTGTCAGGCCAGGCGGGAGGCCCAGCGTGAGTTCGGGATCGCAGACCGCCCGCTTCGGGATCAGGTGCGGCGAGATGAACCCGAGTTTTCGGCCATCCTCCAAACTTATCAGAGCTGCCCGGCCGACCTCGCTGCCAGTGCCGGCCGTGGTTGGAACTGCAATCAGCGGGGCAACCGCCGAAGTGATCTTCGGAACACCGCCCAGGATCGCAGCGTATTGCTCCAGTGGCCCACCATGCGTCGACAAAAGAGCGACGCCCTTCGCCAGATCAATCGGCGAGCCCCCTCCGATGGCAATCAGCCCGTCGCAGCCCTCCGACCGGTAGAGGTCCAACGCCGCAAGTACCGCGCGCTCCGTCGGGTTCGTGGGCGTTTCGGTAAAGACCGGCACGTCCTGTCCCCCGGGCAGGACGGCTTTGAGACGATCGACCAGCCCAGCGCCCTCAATGCCTTTATCGGCGATGATCAGAGGCGCCTTGATGCCTAACTCTGCAACATCATCAGCGAGGCCTTGCGAGGCTCCAAACTCGAACCGGATTGTCGTCAGATACGTGATCAAAGACATTTGTTTCCTCTATGCGCCTTTCCGTTTTCAGCACCGGGTGACACGCTCGACCGTTCGGAACCGCCCGGTGAGATCCGTTTGCTCGGCTTGCGAGGTCCCCGAGCAATGGTCGGGAGAACTTCGCCAATCCTGGCCTGGCCTAAATCCAGCCGCCATCGACCACGAAAGTTTGATTGGTACACATCCGGCTGTCGTCAGCCGCGAGCCAGAGCGCCATGCGGGCAACGTCATCTGGATATACTTTCGACTTCAGGCATTGATTCTGCTCGATTTCCTTTTCGGACTCGGGAGTGACCCAAAGGTCCAGCTGTCTCTGGGTCATGATCCACCCAGGAATGATGCAGTTGACGCGAATGTCATGGGGCCCGAGATCTCGAGCCAGGCCTCTTGTCAGCCCCTCAATTCCGGCCTTCGCGGTCACATAGACCGGCATGCCTCCCATGGCGACATGCCAGCTGAGGGATCCAAAGTTGATGATCACACCCTTCTTCTTGCGGATCATGCCGGGAATGACCGCCTGCGCAGCGAAGAACAGATGACGCAGGTTCACGGCGATCCGATCGTCCCAGTACTCGACTGTTACGTCCTCAATCCGATGCCGCTCGTCATGGGCTGCATTGTTGAGGAGGACATCCACATCCCCGACGGCAGCCGCAAACTGGCTGATGCATTCCTTGACGGCCGCAATATCGCGCAGATCCGCTTCGAAGAACATCGGTTTGGTGTATCCAGCCTCGGCGATCCTCGCGGCCAGTTCTTCCGAAGCGGAGCGGTTGATATCGATAAAGCCGACCTTCGCTCCCTGGGCGCAGAACTGCTCCACATGCGATGCCCCGATGCCCGATCCTCCACCGGTAATCAGGACGACCTTGTCACGTAAGCTGGGATAAATTGTGAATTGAGACATTGCTACCCTCGTCTGTATGTCTTCCGTCACGTTATGGCCCAGTGATCCGGGAGCCGCACTCGAGAATGATGCCCCTCGCCCGCTTCGCACCAGCGATCACCAGCGCTGATGCACATGCGGACGGATCAGCCGGTCGTAGATGACCTTGGCGGCCTCCATCTGGTCGACGCTCAGTGCAGGCAGTTCGGCCGCCTGGGCATTCGAAACCGCCTGCTCCGGGTTTCGAGCCCCCGGAATGACCACCGATACCGCCTCGTTCATCAGGATCCACCGCAGCGCAAACTGCGCCATCGGCACATCTCCGACCACGGCTCTCATCTCCTCAACGGCCTGCAGGCCAACCTTGAACGGCACGCCCGAGAACGTCTCGCCCACATCGAAGGCCTCTCCGTGGCGGTTGAAGACGCGGTGGTCGTCCGGGGCAAACTGGCTGTCGACCCGCAGCTTGCCGGTGAGCAGGCCGCTAGCCAGCGGCACCCGGGCAATCACCGCAACCTGGCGCTCCCGGGCCAGGCGGAAGAACAGCTCGGCCGGACGCTGGCGGAAAAGGTTGTAGATGATCTGCACGCTGGCGATTGGATACTCCAGTGCCTTGATCGCCTCCTCGACCTTTTCGACGCTCACGCCATAGTGCTTGAGCTTGCCAGCCTCGACCATCCGGTGAAGCGCCTCGAACACCTCCGGCCGATAATAGACCTCCGTCGGCGGGCAGTGCAGTTGCACCAGATCGAGCGTCTCGGTCTGCAGCCGCTCCAGCGAGCCTTCGACGGAGCGCATGAGCGCCTCGGCCGTATAGGCCTCCGCCACATGCGGGTTGAGCTGACGCCCGGCCTTCGTGGCGACGATCACGTCACCCTGCCCCCGCTCCTTCAGCACGCGGGCGATCAGCCGTTCGGAGCGGCCGCTTCCGTAGACATCAGCGGTATCGAGGAAACTGACGCCGGCATCGAGGGCCGCATGGAGGGTGGCTTCGGCATCTTGTTCTGAGACGTTGCCCCAGCTGCCGCCGATGGCCCAGGCCCCGAACCCGATCTCTCTGACCTTCCAGCCGGGTCTACCAAAAGGACGCTTGTTCATTGTGAGGTTCCCCCGTTCCAATGCACACGCCGCAACAGACGCTCCATCTTAACGACCTGACCTCAGACGTCATTGCGGCATCTAAAACGTCTTCGCCCCGTTGACCGGCAGCATGAAGGCGTAAAGCGACGTGGTCGCGCAGATGTAGAGGCGGTTGCGCTTCACTCCACCGAAGACGACGTTCGCCACTGCTTCCGGCACCAGGATCTTGCCGATGAGCGTACCGTCGCTCTCGTAGCAATGGACGCCATCACCTGCGCTGGTCCAAATCCGACCTGCTTCGTCGAGCCTGAACCCGTCGAAGAGCCCGCTGGTGCAGGTGGCGAAGACATCGCCGCCTTTCAACGTTCCGTTCTCGTCCACATCGAACACGCGAATGTGGCGCGGACCGTCGGCAACGTGCGTTGCGCCCGTATCAGCGACGTAGAGGCGCTTCTCATCCGGAGAGAAGGAAAGGCCGTTCGGGCGGACGAAATCATCCGCCACAATGCGGATAGTGCCGCTCTGCGGATCGATGCGATAGACATGGAAGGCGCCGATCTCGCTGTCTGCTTTGTGACCCTCGTAATCGGAGTCAATGCCGTAGGCCGGATCCGTGAACCAGATCGAGCCGTCGGATTTCACCACGACGTCGTTGGGGCTGTTGAAGCGCTTCCTGTCATAATGGCTCGCGATGACCGTGATCGAACCGTCATGCTCCGTGCGCGTCACGCGCCGGTTGCCGTGCTCGCAGGTGACGAGGCGGCCTTGCCGGTCTACCGTGTTGCCATTGGAATAACCGGATGGAGTTCGAAACACGCTGACCGTGTTCGATGTCTCGTCGTAGCGCATCATGCGGTCGTTCGGCACATCGCTCCAGACGATATAGCGGCCAGCCGGGAAATAGGCGGGGCCTTCCGCCCAGCGGCAACCCTCGTAGAGCTTCTCAAGCCGAGCGGTCGGATTCACGAGCCGTTGAAAACGCTCGTCCAGCGTAACAGCCACATCGCTGATCATCGTAGTCCCCCGATTGCGAACGACTTCACGACATATCTTTGCAGACGGGACAGGCATCCGATCGAGATCCGCCCTTCCCGGCGTGAAAGACCAGCGGTGCTCATGTGTGGGCAAATCCATTCTGGGCGTTGCGCCATGCGATGTATTCCTCTTGCACCTCTTCTGTCAGCGGATAGTACTTCCGCAAGTCGCCACCCTGAGACAGGCGATAGCGGGCGAATTCCTCCCATTCGGCATGCTCGCTTGCCACCTCGATGAGCTTCGGCGCAAGCGCGACAGGGACGACCACGACGCCGTCGTCATCAGCGACGACAATGTCTCCTGGCATGACCAGAACGTTGCCGCAGGCGATCGGAACATTGACCGCGAATGGGATCAGGTTCGTTTGGGCATGATAGTTCGGCGTCACGCCTCTCACCCAGATTCCGAGATCCAATTCCTTGGCCTTGGCAGAGTCCCGGATGCAGCCATCGACCACCACGCCGGCCCCGCCTCTGCCGGCGAAGAACGTCAGCATCATCTCCCCGAAGATGCCGCTCGCCATATCCCCGCGCGCGTCGACGATCACCATGTCACCCGCCTGGGCTGGGTAGAGCACGTGCCTGTGCAGCTGCAGTTCGGGATTTTCGTATTCGTTGGTCCCGTAGAGGTCCTCGCGCTTGGGCATGCATTGCAAGGTCAGCGCAGGGCCGGCAACGGACTTCCCTTGCTTGAGCGGCAGCGGACCACGGATCTGGGGGTCGCGAATGCCCATCAGGCTGAGCTCGCTGCTCGCAGTGGCTGTTCCGATTTTCGCCAACGCGTCCGAAAGCTCCCGCGGAGGCCGTACAATATCTTTGATCTGAGGGATGGGTTGCACTCTGAACTCCTCACGAATGGATTTGATTGACGATGAGTTGACGGCCGGTCATGCCGTCATGACGCCAGCCTGTTCGCAGAAGGCTCGATCCGCTGGCCGCTCTGGCTGTCGAAGACATGGATGCGTTCGAGATCGGGCGCGATGGAAACGCGATCCCCCGGCGACAGCGTAATGCGGTCGCGGAACAACGCCATGATATTCTGTCCGGCGAGGCGCAGTGTCACATGAGTTTCCGCGCCTGTTGGCTCAACGGTCGCCACCTGGGCCGGCAAACCTTGCGGGTCGAGAACCACATGCTCCGGCCTGATGCCGACGGTGACGTCCCTGCCCTCAACGTCATGGCCTGTAAATGGTAAGGAGATGGCAGCCTCGTTTCCAATTCGGAACTTGCCGCCTCTGACCGTGCCTATGAGCACGTTCATAGCCGGCGAGCCGATGAACCCGGCGACGAACAGATTCGCCGGCCGGTCGTAAAGCTCCAGCGGGGTCCCGATCTGCTCCACCACCCCGTCATGCAGGACCACGATCTTGTCCGCCATGGTCATGGCCTCGATCTGATCGTGCGTGACATAAACGGTGGTCGTCCCAAGTCTCTGATGGTTGTGCTTGATCTCCGAGCGCATCTGCACGCGCAGCTTGGCATCAAGGTTCGAGAGAGGTTCGTCGAACAGGAAGACCTTGGGATTGCGCACCATCGCACGGCCCATCGCCACGCGCTGCCGCTGGCCGCCCGACAGTTGCCGCGGATAGCGGTCAAGGTAGTTCTCGAGGGCCAGCATGCGAGCCGCCTGCAGAACCTGCGTACGGACCTCCTCCTTCGGTCGTCTGGCGAGCTTCAGCGAGAAGCCCATATTCTCTTCCACCGTCATGTGAGGATAGAGCGCATAGCTCTGGAAGACCATCGCGATGTCGCGCTCCTTCGGCGGCAGCGCATTGATGACGCGGCCGTCGATGGCGATCTCGCCCGAGGATATATTCTCAAGGCCGGCGATCATGCGCAGAAGCGTCGACTTTCCGCAACCGGACGGGCCGACGAGGACGACGAACTCACCGTTCCTGATGTCAACCGAGACGCCGTGCAGCACCGGCACTGCACCATAGGTCTTGCGCACGTTGTTGATGGACACCGTACCCATGATGTCTCCTCCCAGCCCGGCTCGAATCTAATCGTCCCACCGTGGCGACTTCGCCGGATTGATCCGCCGCTCGCCACGGTTGAGAGCACGGATTTGCCCCATCTCGTGGTCGGAGAGGCGCACATCGACGGATCGCATGTTCTCACGCAGGTTGACGGCATTGGACGAGGCCGGAATAACGGCATGGCCTTCTGCGATCAGGAAGGCGAGGGCGATTGCGGCCGGAGTGACCCCATGACGCTTTGCAATAGCCGACAAGACAGGATCGGATCTCACATCCCCTTGTGCGAGAGGCTGGTATGCCGTGAGCGGAAGGCCAATCGAGCGCGCATAATTCGATAGCCGCGACGCCTGCAGATAAGGGTGAATTTCCACCTGATTGGTGACGATTGCCCCTTCCCCGAGAAGCGCCCGTGTCTGCTCCAACAATGCGATCGGGTAGTTCGAGACGCCGATGAAGCGGGTATGACCGAGATCCTGTGCCCGCTTGAGCTCAGTCATGTAGTCTTCGAAGGGCACCGTATTGTTCTGGGATGGCCAGTGGATGAGAAGCAGATCGACATGGTCGAGGCCGAGTGCCTCTAGGCTCTTTTCGACACTTGGCATGAAGCTCGCCTTGTCGAGCTTCGTGTCGGCAACCTTCGTCGTGATGAAGACCTGTTCCCTGGGTAGCCCGGCCCGGCTGAAGGCTTCGCCGACAGGTCCCTCGCTATTGTAGCTCTGGGCCGTATCGATATGCCTATAGCCGATCTCAAAGGCTGCCAGGATGCTTGCCATCCCGGCATCTCCGGTTCTCCCGAACGTCCCGAGACCGATGGCCGGGATGGGGTTTGCAATACTTGTCATGGATTCCTCCTCAGCCTTTGGTAGCGCCGGCGGTCAGACCGCCCACGAACAGGCGCTGCATTGATAGAAACAAAAGCGCGAT
This sequence comes from Microvirga sp. GN3, assembly GCF_055792825.1. Taxonomy (NCBI): domain Bacteria; kingdom Pseudomonadati; phylum Pseudomonadota; class Alphaproteobacteria; order Hyphomicrobiales; family Methylobacteriaceae; genus Microvirga; species Microvirga sp. GN3. The sequence continues at coordinate 15,900 of NZ_JBVVAK010000125.1, read as the reverse complement.
CGGTAGCGTCATGACCACAGATGCCGCCATGACCGCACCCCAATCCGTGTTGAACTCCGTCGAGAACTCCGCCAGCCCGATCGGCAGCGTCTTGACCGACGAGTCGCTGGCGAAGCACAGCGCGAAGATGAACTCGTTCCAGGTGGTCACGAAGGAGTACACCACCACGGCCACGATCCCGGGCGTCGACAAAGGAAGCGTGATCCGGAACAGCACACCCACGCGGGAGGCGCCATCGATGATCGCCGCCTCGTCGAGCTCGACCGGAATCGCCTTGAAGTAGCTGGTCAGCATCCATACCGAGAGCGGCAGCGTGATGATCATGTAAACCAGGATCAGGCCCCAGTAGGTGTTTACCAGCCCCAGCACACGCAGCGTCACAAACAGCGGTACGATAATGGCCGCGGTGGGCAGCAGCTGACCAACAAGAACGAAGGCCTGGAAGAGCGGCTTGCCCTTGAAGTCGAACCGGGCGAAGCCGTAGGACGCAAACACGGCCAGGCACAGCGCCAGCCCAGTGGATCCGACCGAGATGATCACGCTGTTGAGGAAGTAGCGCGGGATGTTCGATTCAAAGAGAACCTTGTAGTAGTTGTCCCAGGTGGGCGCCGTCGGCCACCAGATCGGGGGAATGGTATAGAGCTCGCGCAGGGTTTTGACAGATGAGACGCTCATCCACCAGAAGGGGAAGAGGCAAATCACGACCAGCACGATGCAGCCAATGGCAATGAAAGGGGCGCCAAGCCCGGTGCGTTCCAGCTTGCCGGCTTTCTTCCTGGATGAGGGAGCAGTTCCTGCTGTAGTGGTCTGTTTGGGGGGCAGCACGTGAGCATTCGTGGTCATCGCGTTTCTCCCGGAGCTGCGGCGAGTGCCTTGATGTAGAAGAACACGATCAGGATCGCGACGGCGAAGAACATCACCGACAAGGCCGCGGCTTGGTTGAACTGCACGTTCTCGAAAGCGATGCGGAAGATCTGGATCGGCGTGATCAGTGTGCTGTTGGCCGGACCGCCGCGAGTGATGGCATAGATGATGGTGATGGAATTGAGCCCCCAGATCACCAGAAGCAGCGTCACGGCAACCAGGACCGGCCGCACCTGCGGCAACATGATGTGGCGCACCTCCTCCCAGAAGTTAGCGCCGTCGACACGCGCAGCCTCATAGAGCTCCTTGGGAATGGACTGGAGGCCGGCCAGCACCATGACGGCAACGAAGGGGAAAAGCTTCCAGACATTGATGGCGATGAGCACGGGCATGACGGTGTCGCGGTTGGTGAGCCAGCCGATGGGTTGCTCGATCAGGCCGGGCGCGGTCATCATGTAGTTGATGATGCCGAACTCAGTGTGGAACATCCACGCAAACGTGGTGGCCGCGACGATGCTGGGGATAACCCAGGGAATGAGGGAGATCGAGCGCACGACGGAGCGGCCGGGAAAGCTCTGATTGAGCAGGATCGCGGTTGCGGTTCCGAGCAGAACCTGGAAGACGATGGAACCGCCGACCCAGTAGAGTGTATTCCAGAAGGCCTGAGGCGTGGTACGGGAGCGGAGAACGGTGGCGAAGTTCTTGACGCCGACGAAATTGGATTGGCTGTCGGTGACGCTGAGCAGGCCCGTGTAGGCAACAGGATACGCGATCAGCATCGCCAGAACCACCAATGCAGGCAAAATGAACCAGTAGCCTGTCGCTTGACGAGACATGAGACCGTCCTCGGATGGCAGAAGGGGGAATCCAGCGGCGTCACGCCGCTGGATCCTGGAGCTCGGGATCGTGAGAATTACTCGTCGAGTAGGGACTGGATATCGTCGGCCGCGTTGTCCATGGCTTCCTGTGGCTCCTCGTTGCCAAGCATGATGCCTTGGATGTTGTTGAAGTAGGCCTGTGTGATCTGGACCCAGTTCTTGTGGCTTGGGGCAGGACGCCCGTAAGGGAGCATTGCCTTGTAGCCTGCCAGGATCGGCTCATCGAAACGAGGCAGTTTCATCGACGAAATGCGGGCCGGGAACGTGTCCGTGAAGTAGCCCTGGTTCTCCGACGTGTTCAGGAACTGGATGAATTTCTTTGCCTCTGTCGGATTCTTCGCGCTCTTCGGGACGATGAAGCTCCAGCCGCCCAGAATGGCGGCTGTATCCTTGCCCTGCGGATGAGGGATTTGCATCACGCCGATATCGATCTTCGGGTTTTCCTTTTTGATCGAAGCAAGGTCGAACTGGCCGGCCTGGTACATCGATACCTTTTCAGCAATGAAGAGACGCCGGTTGGCAATGCCATCATTCTCCAGCGTCGATGTCGGAGAAATCTTTTTCTTGTAAAAGTCCGTATAGAACTTCACCGCTTCCACAGCCTCGGGCTTGTTGACGAGGGCCGTCTTGGCATCCTTCGAGATGATGTCTCCGCCATTCATCCAAATGAAGGGCAGCGACCGGAAGATCGTGTTGCCGACTTCGCCGCCGCCCGTGATCGCAAAGCCGAACCGTCCCTCACGAGTCAGGGCAGTCGCGGCTTTCACGAACTCGTCCCAGGTCTGCGGCGGCTTCTCAGGATCGAGCCCTGCCTCCTTGAAATGACCTTTGTTGTAGATCACCGCGAGCGTTTCGATGCGGTACGGGACCGCCCAGAGCGTTCCATTCCAGGTCACATAGTCAAGGGCAGCGGGAACATAATCACTTCGGTCCTGCAGCGTGTCGTCGAGCGGGATGACGAGGTTGTTTTGGGTATAACCGTTCACCCACCCGTGCTGCACCTCGATGATATCAGGAGCAGCACCTGATTGCAGCGTTGTCAGGACGCGCTGCGGCAAGCCATCGGAAGTCGTCACCTCGATCTTGATCTTGGTGTCCGGGTTTGCCTTCATGAATTTGTCGGCCAGGTCACGGGCTCGTGCTTCGCCCCAATTAGGGGTCCACCACACCACGTCGCCGGCAAGGCAGCTGCCGGCTGAGAGCGTCAGCAGGGAAGCTGCCAGAAACACAACGGAACGTTTTGATCTCTTCATTCTCACTCCTCCCTTAAGGAACCAACCTTGCATCATTATGCGGATGCGGTGATGAACTGGATGCCCAGCTGATTGGCTCATCTAGTAGTTCATATTTGAACAAGGCCAATTCAATTTATCCAAAGTTATGGGCCAAGTGTGGTAAATGTCAACCAATTATCTTGAGTTGCTTAACCGCTAGGGCGTCTGAGACTGCGATTACTGCCGATCACCGCAATCTTGGCGTTTCCGGCCTTACCCCTATGAGTATTTCCGGCCTTCAGCGCGCCCGTCATCGAACGTATCGACGATCTGTCCTTTACACAGCGTCAGCGTGCACCCTAGTGTGGTAGTCGCTTCCCTGCTTACGCTGAGAGAGTCATAGAGCTGAACGGGATCATGCCGGGCATGGAACACGGCCAGATCCGCCTCCCCTCCAAGCTTGATCCTGCCAAGGTCCGGTCGCCCAAGAATGTCGGCCGGGGAGCATGTCGTCAGCTTGATCACTTGCTCCAGGGACAGGCCGAGCGACATGAATTTGGCCATGAAGTGCGGAAGGTCTTTGACGACGCCGTTGATATTGTGCGCGTGAATATCCGTGCTGATCGCGTCGGGAAGCAGGCCCTGTTCGATGGCGGCCCTTGCAACCTCGAATGAGAAGCTCGCTCCGCCGTGACCCACATCCATCTTGACGCCACGGGCGATTGCCTCGCGCACCGACGGCCGCAGGCGCATGCGCTCGTCGAGGACGCATCCACCGACCGACGGATTGTAGATATGGGTCAGAATATCGCCTTCCTTGAGATAAGGAAGAACTTCATCAATCGTCGGCGGAGCGGTTCCGATATGGACCATCAGCGGCACTTCGAAGATGTCCGCCGCCTCCCGCGCGAGCGGCAGCACGACAGGGCCATTTGCGCCACAGGCATTGTTGCTGGCTCGTAATTTGACGCCTGCGATGACGGATCCGAATTCCGCCTTGACGCGCCGCAGCTCGCGAAGGTCGGCGAGCCGCCAGTCGAACAGCTCGCCGACGTCGATGCTCAAATTGCCGGCCTGGGTGAGACCGATATAGGACAGGTTGATGAAGGGAATGATCCGCAGCCGGCTCGGCTTGATCACATGATGGAAGAACCCCTCGAAAGTTGCCGCCCCACTCGATCCACAATCGACCCATGTTGTCACGCTGCTGCGGGGGCCAACCTTATCGGCATTCACGCCGAGCAACGTGCCGCCCCAATAGGCATGGGTGTGCAGATCCACCAGGCCCGGTACGACAAGAGTGCCCGTCGCATCAATGACGCGATGCCCGTTTGCATTGAGACGAGGGGCTAGCCCCGTGATCCTGCCGTCGGAGATCTCTACATCCACGATTTCATCGCGTCCGGAAGAAGGATTGAGAAGGCGTCCGTTCCTGATCAGCAACCTTTCACTCATCGCGATCCTCGGAAAGCTCTCGTCTCAACCAACGCCAAGGCTGTTTGACCTCTACTCTCAGAATGTCTTCGCGCCGGTCGCGATTCCGCGCGTGTTGATGGTTCCATCGAACAGCGGCACGTCATGGTCTTCATATGGGAACCGCGCGCACGCCTCCTCGATCAGCTCGACACCAAGGCCCGGAGCCGTGGGTGCGAGAATGTATCCATCCTCGAACTGCAGGGTCTCACGCACCAGCTCCTTGCGCCACGGGACATCCACCGAGACCGTCTCGAAGACTGAGAAGTTCGGGATGGCGACAGACATGTGGAGCGTCATGGCATTCATCACAGGCCCCACCGGATTATGTGGCGCGACTGGGATCAAGTGACTATGTGCCAGATGAGCGACCCGTTTCGTCTCGCCAAGGCCACCGGCATGGGAGACATCGGGCTGAAGGATGTCGACAGCTTTCTTGTTCAGGGCTTCGATGAAGCGGGAAGGCTCGAACCAACGTTCACCAGCCGCAATCGGAACTGGACTGTTTGCACGGACGTCCGCCAGCGCATCGATGCTTTCAGGTGGTGTCGGCTCCTCGATCCAGGTCAGGTCATAACGCTCGAGAGCCTTGCACATAGCAATAGCCGTGGGAACATTCAGACGCCCATGAACGTCGAGCATCAGGTTGACATCAGGTCCAACAGCGTCACGCACTGCCTCCACGATTTCGATCGTCGTCCGGCGCTGCTGCCGGTCCATTTCCAAGTCGGCAGCCCCGAAGGGATCCCACTTCAGGGCCCGATATCCCATGGCAACGGCATTGCGGGCGTTGGCCGCGTACTGCTCAGGCGTCTCCGAACCGAAGAACCAGTGGTTCGCATAGCATGCCACCCGATCCCGGAACCTGCCTCCAAGAAGCTCGAATACCGGCACACCGAGGGCTTTTCCCTTGATATCCAGAAGAGCCGCCTCAACTGCCCCTAAAGCCGTGCGAAAGACCGCACCTGTGCGCCAGTAGCTGTCACGGTGGAGCTGCTCGATGATGGCATCCACGGCGAACGGATCGCGCCCCATGAGCACGCGCTCCAGCTCCTCCAGAGCGGCAACAACGGTCTTGGTCTTCCACTCTAATGTGGCTTCTCCGATCCCCTCAAGGCCCTCATCGGTATAGAGTTTGACGAACACGAAGTTCGTGCGCGAGACATTTGCGATGAATACCTTCTGTGCGACGATCTTCATTCGATTTCCTCCAGCTTGGTCTTTCGCGCGGCTCTTGAAGCAAGGCAGGCTTCAACGTTTTGCCTTAGGCCGAACGGTCGCCGATCAGTATTTTTGTTCTCTACAACTTACGCATTCACAGCATGGAGCTCTCAGCCCGACAGAAGCCCCACATCATCCGACATCCGATGAGATGCAGGCGACCATCTCGTCGCCTGATCACGCCCAGAGCTCACCCATGGACGATGCGAACCTTGCCCGGCTCAAGCCCGTTTGAGCCGCTCGATGGCAGCCGCCTGCATGCTGTCAGGCGCTATCTGCATGAGCTCGATCCGATGGCCATCGGGATCCTCGATCCAAGCCTGCCAATTGCCGTCCGCCCCCAGCGCCTTGGGACGGATCAACGGAACCCCGCTGGCCTCCAGCTCGCGCAGTGTCTGATCGATATCGGGAACGGACAGGCACATGTGGTTGTAGCCGACAGCTTCCCGTTCGGCCGCTCGTTCTCCCTCCCCTTCGGGAAAGACCTCAAGGAATTGATCGTCCGTGATCCTGAGATAGACGAGCCAGAGCCGCCCATCCCGATCGAGCCGCATCATCTCCGAGAATCCAAGCTTGTTTGTGTAGAAATCGAGGGTACGCGCGGCATCCTTCACGCGGATGGCCACATGAGCAATCGATGAGACCGTCAGCATGGCAGCATCACTCCTGCTAACGCGCCCCATAGGCTGAATACAGAACGACTACCCTGCTCCATCCTCGTCTCCTCCTGCCAGCTGCTGATAGAACTGCTCTATTCATATTTGAACTTTGACAGTTCAAATATCTATGGTACTGGTCGATAAATACTTGTCAATAGTGGTCCGGAAGAACGATGAGCGACACCGCGCAGGACGCAGAAAGCAAACATACGATCCCTGCCATCGATCGCATGATGGAGGTTCTGGAGGCCCTTGAGCACAGCAACAGCACCGGCCTAACGATCCGGGAACTGACCGATCTTCTCAATCTGCCGCGAACTGCCGTTTATCGCATTCTCAACACGCTGCAGCGACACGATATCGTGTATCGAGACAAGGCAGGAGCCTACAGCCTCGGCCGTAGGCTTCTGGCTTTGGCCTCTCACGTCGCATCCCGTGCGAACGACTTTGATATTGCGGCGTTCAGCCAACCTTTCCTGGAGAGGCTCTCGGCCGATCTCGGTGAAGGCGTCAAGCTCAGCATCATCGATGATGAAGGCATCATCGTCGTAGCCGCTGCGCAAGGGCGGCGAGAATATGCCCTGACGGTGAAGCCTGGCCAGCGCATGCCAATCCATGCGAGTGCCGCGAGCAAGCTGCTGCTGTCGTACATGGAGCCGGAGATCTTGAACCAGTGGCTAGTCGAACCTCTCCCTGCTCATACCAGCAAGACGATCACCGATCCTAAGCGCCTGCGCGCTGAGCTCACGCGGATCAGGAGGCTCAGCTGGGCTCAGGACAAGGGTGAGAGTGCCCCCAGCATCTGCGCGTTCGCTGCTCCGGTTTTCTTCAAGGAAGGCAAGCTGGCTGCTGCTGTGAGCGTGCCGTTCTTGGCGGGTGCCGAGCCAAGTCGTATGGAGGAAATCCGCATGGCTACCATCGAGACTGCTCGCGCCATGACGAATGCGATGCCAGCATAGCTGTCAGGGGAAGTGAATGAAAATCGTCGATCTCAAATGCGCCATCATCGGCAAGAGCCCGGTCGTGCGGATCGTCACGGACGAAGGTATCTCGGGCTATGCCCAAGCCGAGACATGGAAACATTACCTGAAGCCGCACATCCTTGCTCTGCGCGAGGCGCTGATCGGCGAGGATCCCACTCTCGTCGAGCGGGTCATGCTCAAGATCAGGCAGCGTGGGGGGTTCAAGCCATGGGGAGCGGCGGTCAGCGCCGTTGAGATGGCTCTGTGGGACTTAGCCGGCAAGGCCGCAGGCCTGCCCGTTCACAAGCTGCTCGGCGGCAAGGTCCGCGACAAGGTGCGTGTTTACAATGGCTCGATCCGCTTCCCTCTCGCGGGCCACAGACCGGAAGATTATGCGGACGACATACGTAAGATGATGGCGCTCGCCGAAGGGTTCACCATCTTCAAGCAGCCCATCGGCTTTCACTCCCCGATGAAGCGGGAGGTGCCGAACTTCTATTATGGCGAACCGAACGCCAGCCCTTTCCATGGCGCTCTCGACCGTGGACCTGTGATGGAGAAGGGGCTCCGCCACCTGGTGGACTGCGTCGCCGCCATGAAGGAGGTAGCGGGAAACAATGTGGGCTTGGCGCTCGATTGCGGCCCTGGCTGGATGCTCGGCGATGCCATTCGACTCGCCAGGATGCTCGAGCCATTTAACCTCCTCTGGATCGAAGACGTGCTGTCGGGTGACTATACGCCCTGGGTCAATGCGGGCGTCTATCGCGAGCTAACCCGCGCCTCCGTCACCCCGATTCACACAGGGGAGCAGATCTATCTGCGGCAGAACTTCAAGGAACTCATCGAAACCCATGCGGTGCATGTGATCGGGCCAGACCCCGCCGATGTTGGGGGCATTGCCGAACTGAAATGGGTTGCCGAATTCGCCGACCTGCATGGCATCACGATCGCCCCTCATGGCACCGCGAACGGCCTTCTCGGTCTCGCGGCCCTGATCCAAGTGAGCGCAACGCTCCCCGGCAACTTCATCGCCTTTGAGTACACAACCGCGGATCCGCCATGGTGGAGCGAAATCGTGGAAGGGCTCCCCAATCCCATCGTCCAGAACGGCATGATCGTGGTTTCTGACCGGCCGGGCATGGGAGTCGAGCTCATCCCTGAGCGGGCAAAGGAATACCTGTCCGAAGATGATCAGGCCTTCTTCTCATGAGCTTCTCATCTGCCATAGTTTTGTCACGGCAATGGAAGCCCAACTGAAATAAGGCTGGAGACTCAATCCTGCTAGGCGTCTGCGTCCGCAATCTGCCATTGGTTCGCCGCCGTGGTCTTGTCCGGGTAGTACAAGACTGAGGAAGCCCCTGCCCCTTCGAAAGGCCCGGTGTTCGTGTCGCAAGCGCGACAACCCACTTACTTTAGCCTCGTGCCAGGAAGTGACATTCCCGAATCATTGGAGGAGAGTAGAAGGTTCAGCAACCTGATCGCCGCCGCGAACGCATTGCGCACGGCGGTATCGCTCTCCCATTTCAAGCAGCCGCGATTACAGGCGCTTGCCGGTCTGCTCGTCGAAGAGATGCACGAGCTTCGGATCCGGCGTGATACGGATCTGCTGGCCCGGCTGGGCATCGACGCGCTCGCGGAACACGCCGACCACATCGGCGCCGCCGAACTTGGCGAAGACCTGCGTCTCCGATCCTGTCGGCTCGACGACTTCGACCTCGGCCGGCAAGCCATTGGCCTCGTCCAGGATGAAATGCTCCGGCCGGATGCCGTAAATGATCGGCTGTCCGTCCGAGGCGGCCGGCGCATGGGCGACCGGCAGGGAGATGCCGCTCTCGGTGACGAAGCGGCCGCCCTGCAGGTGACCTTTGAGGAAGTTCATGGCCGGGGAGCCGATGAAGCCGGCAACGAACAGGTTGGCCGGACTGTCATAGAGCTCGAGCGGTGCGCCGACCTGCTCGACCACGCCATCGTGCATCACCACGATCTTGTCGGCCATGGTCATGGCTTCGATCTGGTCGTGGGTCACGTAGATGGTGGTGGTCTTGAGACGCTGGTGCAGGGCCTTGATCTCGGTGCGCATGGCGACGCGCAGCTTGGCATCGAGGTTGGAGAGCGGTTCGTCGAAGAGGAAGACCTGCGGATCGCGCACAATGGCGCGGCCCATGGCCACGCGCTGGCGCTGGCCGCCGGAGAGCTGGCGCGGATAGCGGTCGAGCAGCTTGCCGAGCCCAAGGATCTCGGCGGCGCGGTCGACCCGGGCCTTGATCTCGGTCTTGGGCGCCCGCTTCAGCTTGAGCGAGAAGGCCATGTTGTCGGCCACCGTCATATGCGGGTAGAGCGCATAATTCTGGAACACCATGGCGATGTCGCGCTCCTTGGGCGGGACGTCGTTGACCACCCGCGGCCCGATCCGCAGCTCGCCGCCGGAGATGTTCTCCAGCCCGGCGATCATGCGCAGGAGGGTGGATTTGCCGCATCCCGACGGCCCGACGAGGATGACGAACTCCCCGTCCTGGATGTCTATCGATACGCCATGGATCACGTGGGCGGCCCCGTAGGCCTTCTTTACATTTCGGATTTCGACAGACGCCATATCAAAGTCTTTCGCTGATTATTTCCGCTGATGTGATCGTCTCCACGTTCGGACATTGGATGCCGCGTTCAACAATGCCGGCGTGCAGAGCCCCCTTGCGGAGACCGCCAACGCTAACCCCGAGGACTATGACCGCGATGGGGATCAACCTGCGCGGCGTCTGGAACTGCATGAAGTATGAACTATCCCAGATGCGTGACCAAGCCGGTGGCGCCACGTGAACTGCTCGTCACTCGGCAGACTTGTCGGTATCGCCGAAAGAGGCATCTATCACGCCTCCAAGCACGGCGTGGTCGGGCTGACCAAGAGCGTCGGTCTCGAATATGCCTCCAGGGGAATCTGGATCAACGCAGTGGCCCCCGGCATCATCGAAACGCCGATGGTCACGGGCATGCTGGAAACCCAACCCGAAGCCATGGCGGCCTTGCTGAAGGAGCCGCCGATCGGGCGCCTCGGTCGTCCCGAAGAGATCGCTGATGTGGTTCTCTGGCTGTGCAGCCCTGCCTCCAGCGTCGTGATTGGCCACGCACTCCCTGTAGATGGCGGTTACACCGTACGCTGAAGGCTTCGGCGGCGAACGCCGCGACGACCGCTTCTGGTACACCTGAGACGCTAGCCCGAGGGCAGCAATCCTCACGTAACCGGATGTTCCGAAGGAGCCAGGAATTCCAGTGCGTGGCTCAATCCGGATGTTAAGCGATGGCTTGTTGGCCCGAATAGGCGGACGAAAGCTAGCGGCCAATGCTGGAGAAGTGGGTTCTTCACGGAGTCGGCCACGTCTGGTCCGGGGAGCGCTGCCGGATCGTACACCGAGCCACGCTAGCCCGATGCCAGTCGCGAGATGATGCGCTTCCGCCAACACCCAACTACAGCCGCGTCTCCCGGCTTAGAGCCTGGCCCAAAAGCCTGGTTGGCAGGGGAGCCCGCCGAGGCAAGCGTCTCATTCGATCAACGTGTCGGATCACGCTAGCACCATGATGGTCATCTTAACTTGCCGAAGTCGAAAGCGGGCGCGCTGGCAAGCTGGTCCTTTGTCAGGTCGGTTGTGAACTTCGCCTCCCTGCCAACCCTGATCTGATTCACCGGCACGGCAACGAGTTTATCGCCAAGACCGAGGAAGCCTCCCACCGAGAGGATCACGGCCGCTACGGTCGCATGGTCAAGGTCAACCAGCACGTCTTCGATCTGGCCAATGGACGTGTCACCCGTGTAGACCGTGCTGCCGATCAGCTTGCTCGCCCTGGCGCTCCGCGCCAATACCGCATTGTCGATGCCTGCTATCGGGGTCGTGGCTTGCGCCTTGGTGGAACTATCGCTCTGCGTCTGCTGAGCATGAACCGTGGTGAGGGCGAGAAACATCGCAAATACCGTGAAGGTCGTGGTTCTCATTTGAGTCCCTCCCATGCGTGGCAAGCGGAGCATCGCACTGAGATCGCGCCCTCGTCCAATTGATTTTGGCTGGCTCACGCAACGGCGAGGATCGGTCGCTCAGGCGCGTCGTCGGCGACCAGGACATGGGCCGATTGAGGAGCATTGTCTCCCGCAGGCGCTCTGGGGGAGGTGCGAGCGGGAGGCGATACCGCTATGTTCCTTCGAGGAAGTGTCCCAGGGACTTCAGCGGGCGCACCCGATCACAAACGATCTTCAGGATCGCCAGCATCGGAACAGCCAAGATCGCGCCCGGCACGCCCCACATCCAGAACCAGAACACCAGCGACAAGATCACCAGCACGGGGTTCAACGTGAAGCGCCGCGCCAGCAGCATGGGTGTCAGAGTTTCGCCCTCGACGAGGTGAATGCCGAGATAGAGGGCCGGCGGCAGCAGAGCCCACCATAAGCTGTCGAAGCTCAGCATTCCGGCGAGAAGAAAGATGCCGATCCCAAACAGCGGCCCCAAAACTGGAACGTAGTTGAGCAGGAAGGCCGTAGCCCCCCACAAGAGAGGATCTCCCAGCCCGCACAGATACATCGCGGCCGCGGTCGCGACCCCCACCGCCGCATTCATGGCCGTGATCGTCACGAGATAGGCGGATATGTCCTCCTCGATCTGCTGGGAGATGTCGACGGCTTGCCGCTTGTCGCTGAACTTCGGCAGGATTTCGACGATGCGTCGAAGGAAGAGATCGCCTGACACCAACAGAAAGTAGAGCACCAGAACGGTCGTAAACAGGCCATCGAGGACGGCCCGCGTTCCCGCGAACAGCGCGCCTGTCAGGCCGAGATCGCGGCGAAGCGCAATAGTGGACCCCTTTGGTCCGGAAGCGTCGGCGGCCTGCTCGGCCTGCTCGATGACCTTTTGCAACGCTTGGATCGGCCCCCTGAGAACCACCAAGTGGGCTTCGAGGCGCGGTATGCCCTGCGGCAACCTTTCCGCCCAAGTCGCGGCGGGAATTGACAAGGCCGCTACAACACCCACAAGCGTTCCAGTCACCAGTAGGATGGCTACGAGCGCTCCGACGGCCCGGGGGAAACGCACACGCTCCAGGAGACGCACAGCGGGTTGCAGAAGCAGCTTCAACACGAAGGCGAGCACGACGGGGAGGATGACCGCGCTCGCCACGTAGAGCGCCGCCAAGGCGGCCAACGCGAAAAGCCCACCGAGAAAGAACGTCTGCGGATTGGATGGCAGCGGCATCTCTGCCTCGTCGGGCGCCTCCGTCGGCCCGGCATTCGGTTCTGGCGGCCGATCATCCTGGACCGGCCCCAACGGGGGGCGCTGCGGTGGCGTTGAGACCGGAACCATGGCCGTTCTCCATCCCGGACGTGAGCATGTCCCTGTGTCCCAGTGGACCATACCCGCTTTCGTCGACCCTCGCGAGCAAAGCCATTCCCAAGGTAGGACCTCAGCGACGTTCGGCGCGCACCCGCCCTCCGAGCAATTCTCCTGCGGCTTGATCGAATATGCCGCAGATCGGCGCAGGATCGAGCCGTGCGTCCGGTCGGCCGCGGGGGACGTGCTGGAGGAGGAAGGCTTCAACTTGATCGAGGCATCGTCAGCCGACTTTGCGGCCGCGGTCCTTCACGCCAGAACCGTCCTTCACGCCAGAACCGACTGTCATCGCCAGTCCGCATTGCTCCGAAATCGATCCCTAGCCCGGGCCGTCCGATCCGGAGCCGCTCTTGGCGGAAGCAGCATTCGCGCTGACACCCTTACTGATGTCGCTAGGGCTTCCTTCGCCCTTCAGCTCACGCTCGGCCTGGTACCAAAATTCCGTCTCGTAGCCTTCCGGGCAACCGCGTTGCTTCCAAAGCTCGAAGGCGCGTTGTCTTACCCGTTCCTCGATATCATTGGTGTTCGGTTCCATTTGCGGTTCCTTCATTCGTTTTCTTCCTAGAAGCATACGAGCCAGGCTGTGCTGCGGGTCCTCAGCCATAGACATTTGCATGAGCTCAGCCACTAACCAGTGGACGTGTTGGTGCTCATGGCCGTCTGTGTGAGAGTTCAATCTACGATGCCGTTCACCGCAAAGGCGGTTGATCCCGCCTCAGGCGGGCGGCTCTTCGTGGGCTGCCGTCAACTCCCGAGGATCGACCCTGACCGCCTGCACCGAGCCGTGGTTCCCCTGATGGAGTGGCAGGTAAATGGTCGTCGCAATTCGCCGGTAGGCGAGGAACGACAGCCCTTCAATCAGTTCCTCATCAATGTCGATCATGTATGTGCCGGCGGGCTGTACGTCATCAACGGCCATCAATGAGAACGGGTGATCGAAGGTAACGGTCTCTCGTGTCGTGCGCATGACCTACTCCTAAGCCGCGATCTTGTCGGCGCAATCTTTAGCAACCTGGCTGTTGCCTTCCGTAGTGCCTGGCATCGTCGCCCACCCGTTCTTCATGACGAGATCGCCCCTGTTCCAGGATGAGGCGGCCTTGATTGCAGCAATGCGCTCGGCAAGCTGTGGGTCACGCTTCGATTGATCAACGCAGATCAGGGATAAAGCCGTGACCACATCCGCTTTCGACTGATCAGCGGCCATCATGCGGCCGGTTCCGCCGGTGACCCAACCGCCCCAGGAGAACCCGATGACGGCAAGCGCGGCAGCGCCGCAGGCGGCGCGTAGAGGCCAGGGTTAAGCAAATCTGGGGCCTGCATGATGTTTTCCTCGGGACGACGAATGCACAAATCTCGAATCCTCAAAGCTCAATATAACATAAACGAGCAGATTATTTGATTTTTATTTCGACTTATGGTTCTTTTTATTGAGATATCGAGCTTCCATATCTTACATATGATCAATGCGCATTTCCGTTTACGGCAGACACTCGCCGCCACACGGGCAGCTCAACTTGGTTCGACCTAGGCCTGAGGTGTCATTGAACGAGCTCTGCATTGAGGAGGCTGCCATGACATTCCTGGTCCAGTTCAAGCGGTTTCGACGCGGTGTTCCCGAGGTCATTGGAACACTGCCTATTGCTGCTGCCGACGGTGCCGCAGCTTTGGCATTCGCCAGGAGCCTTGCCGGGATGAGACGCTGGCCAACTCGAACGGATGCTCTGCGTGTGATGGACGACGGTGGCCGCACGCTGCTCGATTGGACAGTCCCAGCAGCAACCACGCAGCCAGTCACCAACTCACCCACCCCTGTTCCGGCGAAGCCGACTAGCGACAAACCGCTTTCAGCGCCGCCAATTCCGGCAGAGCGGTCAAAAGAGAGTCCATCAACGCCCGCCCTGGGCCGCCACCGTTTTGCTGTGGGACAGGCCGTCTCCTACGCGGAGGACGGTCAGCCCGAGATCTGGAAAGGTGGCTATGAGATCGTCAGGCTCGATGATCCACGTCGTGAGCCGCAATACGCGATCAGAAGCGCAGATCAGTCGTATGACCGGATCGTGCATGAGCACGAACTCCGCGAGGACCTGGGCGCCCGCATCCGTGGCCGTTGAGGCTCCATCTCCGGTTCTCGTCCCGACGGTTTAAGAATCGGTACCAAGCTGCCGCGGGAGCACGGCGAATCCGAGCCATTGGCTACACGAAGGAAAGCGAGCGAGACATGGCCCAGGGCATCCTCGGTTTGGCGAAGTCGATCTTGCGTAAGGTATGGGGTGCGTTGACGCCTGCCCCAGCTCCCGCCGCGCAACCACGACCGCAGCTCAATGGACGGCGAGGTTACGGAGACGATAGCATCAAACCGCTCGACTGAGGTTTGAGAGCACAGCCGCCCGGAGGGAGCGCTTCTCATCAACACGTCTCTTATCACTGGGCGAATGCCCCAAGAGGCGGAACTATCAATGAGAGTTGCTGCCCTGCGCAGCCCCGCGATCCTGTGCTAGGTCGATCTGTCCCGATACAGGCCAACTCTAAGAGGCACGGGCCGTACTACTGCGCTCGGGGCTGCCTCGTTTCGCGACGGATGTTTTCTAGCTCATTGCGGGTATGTTCCATGTCCCGCCGGACTGCGCCGATATCCCGGCGCAAGTCGTCGATCGAGCGCGAAATCTGCTGCGTCAACTCCCGCAAGTCACCGCGGGTAATCGATGCGTCAGTGCTATCCTGCTGAACGCTCGCGCAATCCGGTGTGCCGTCACGGCGGTAGCGCAGGCTCAGGGTACGCCCACCTTGAGATACACACACCGTGTGTCCGGGTCGCGCCACGTCAATGGAGGGGGCTCTTGTGCCGTTGCTGCCGTAGCGAGAGCAAATAGCCCAGCCATGATTGTGATTTTGATCATCAATCCTCCCTCTGAGGATGTGGGGTCATGTGCCGGAAAGTCCATGTTGGTCCAGGAGACACCGTCTCCATGAAAGAGCACGCTCCATGAAAGAGCACGGCGTCCGCTGTGGACATGAGGCTCCCGTTGCCTGAACGGCGGGCCGGACGACCACCTGTCCCTGACCTTGGCTGAGGCTTAAGCACTCCTGGTCTGGAGATGCGGTTTCCGGAACAGGGTGGAACTGGTGGTGTTATACCAAGTCCCCCTGATCAGAACCCGTGTGCCCAATCACGCAAGCCGATGGACATGATGGTCCAAGGCTGGTCGACGAGCTTGGTCCAGGCCGCGCAGCAGTGATCGAGAATATCCGTGTAGGATGTGAAGATC
>NZ_JBVVAK010000124.1:0-23808 GCF_055792825.1 Microvirga sp. GN3 | reverse complement strand
CTCGACGGACTGCCTCTGTCGTTGTGGCGCTCCCATGGAGAACCTGGCCCATAGCGCATCCCTCCATTCCGGCGATAAGAATGCACCATCAAACCCCGGGATCAAACACCTAGAGCATCGGACCCAAAAGTGGGTCCACTTTTGGGATCCACTCCGATGCTCCACTCCTGGAAGAACGCATCGTTGGGTGCGGAAAACCGGGTCCACTTTTCACTGGCGTGGCCCTTCGGGTCGCTGACGCGGCCCTCTGGGTCCGCACGATGCGTAAGAGCGGAGGGGAGGGCGATCCAGCGCGACTTGGCCATGGCGGATTCCATTCAAGGAGAAAGTTTGGCCGTTAACTTAAATTAAACGTTATTAAGGATCAATTCCTTCCGGACTTTGCATCAGGCAACAAAAAAGGGAGAGCTCAGCTCTCCCTTCTCGTATCGCTTGGCGATGAAGCTTATTCAGCCGCCGGGGTCTCAACCGGATCCGGCGTGAAGCCGTTATTCTCGGCGTTGGCCGCGTCGATCATCTCCTGGCGGGTGCGACGGCGGCGGCGCGGACGAGGGGCTTCCTCGTCATTGGCCGCTTCCTGCACCACCGGAGCGGCAGGCGGGGTCTCCTCGACGGCAACCGGAGCCGGAGAACGGACCGGGTTCGTCAGGAAGGCCGGCAGGGTGCCCTGCTCAGGCGCCTCGGCTTCGTCACGGCGACGGTCGCGCTGGAAGCGCTCGCGGCGCTCGGGGCGGTCACCACGCTCGGGACGATCATTCCGCTCGAAACGATCCTGACGCTCCGGCCGATCTTGGCGCTCGGGGCGGTCACCCCGATCCTGACGATCGAAGCGGGCAGGGCGCTCGTTGCGCTCGCCACCCTCGGAGCGCGGCTCGAAGGACTGGTCGTCGCGCTGCTGGAAATCCTGGCGCGGGCCGCGGTCGCGCTGGAAGCGCTCGCGACGGTCGCCGCCACGATCCTGGCGGTCGTTCCGGTCCTGACGATCACCGCGGTCGAAGCGGTCGTTCCGCTCCTGCCGGTCACCACGATCCTGACGATCGAAGCGGGCAGGGCGTTCATTGCGCTCGGCCCGGTTGTCGTAAGGCTGCGGCTGGGAGCCGAAATCCTGCTCCTCGCCATTGCCGAAATCCTGGGCGCCGCCACCGGCGCGCTCGAAGTTCGAACGCTCGCCCTGGGCGAAGCCCTCTTCCTCGCCGCCTTCCTCGTCGAAGGGACGCTGCTGCTGGTAACCGTACTGCTCGCGCAGCTGCTCCTGGGCAGCGGCGATGATGCGGTAATAGTGCTCGGCGTGCTGGAAGTAGTTCTCGGCCGCCACCGGGTCGCCGCTCGACTGCGCGTCGCGGGCGAGCTGGCTGTATTTCTCGGCAATATGCTGAGCCGTACCGCGGATCTTCACGTCCGGGCCGTTCGACTCATAGCTCTTCGTCAGGGGATTGGGCCCCTTGTTGTTGTTGCGGTTGTTGTTGTTACGACCGCGCATACGCCTGTTTTGTCCTGGTCTCATCGTTCGCTCTACGAGCCTCGCTGGTTCTTCATGCCCACGCGATATGCAAGCCAATATTCACCGAACGGGCTCAACGCCCACCGTTCGCGTGGCAACCGTCTGACATTCGGCCATGGCCCCTCAAAGGCTCAAGCCATCCTTCAGTGTCGGGTTCAGGTGATCGCGCCAGGCTGTTCCGTTTCAAGAGCCCCTGCCTGCGCGATTGATATCGTTTGGTCTTCCGGCATGCCCCCGAGGGGCTGCCGATTTGTTTAGACCGAGGACGATCTCTAGACCCGAATCTAGCGGGTTCCTCTCGGTCCAACAAGGGCTAATTCAGACTTTATCCCGCCCTGGGACACAAAAGCCGCATCCCGTTCATCACGATCGCTTCATGGCGACGCAGCGGGGGTTGCCCGATAGATCGTGGGCGATTCGCAGAACTTCAAGGCCATGGGCCCCAGCCAAGCTTCTTAAATCGTTCGCCTGATCGTAGCCGATCTCGACCACGAGCAGGCCGCCGGGCGCCAGAAGCCGTTCCGCCTCACCCAAGAGGATACGGTAAGGCTCGAGGCCATCCGGTCCGCCGTCGAGGGCGAGTCGTGGATCATGCTCCCGCACTTCCTGATCCAGTGTCGGGATGATGCTGGAAACGATGTAGGGAGGGTTCGAGACGATCAGGTCGAGCGGACCCGAAACTGCATCCGCCCAGCGGGACAGGGCAAAGTGACAGCGCATGCCAACGCCATTGGCATGCGCGTTGTGGCGTGCGGTGACCAGGGCCCCAAAGGACAGATCGACCCCCAGGCCCGTTGCCTGGGGCAGTTCGTGGAGGAGCGCAACCAGGATGCAGCCCGACCCGGTGCCGAAATCGACAATGCTGAGGGGTGCCCGCCGGTCCGGGATCAGGCCGAGCGCGGTCTCGACGACGGTTTCGGTATCGGGCCGGGGCACCAGGGTCTCGGGCGAGAGGCGGAAGGGCAGTCCCCAGAACTCTCTGGTTCCGACGATCCGGGCGACCGGCTCATGGTCGAGGCGCCGTCGGGTGAAGGAGGCGAGGGTCTCGACCTGATCCGGCGTCAGGAGGGTCTCGGGCTGGATGACAAGATCCGTCGCGGAAATGCCAAGGGCGGCCAGAAGGAGGAGTCGCGCATCCAGCGCTGCGGTCTCGAATCCGGCCTCGGAGAGGGTCCGGCGCAACTCCTTCAGGGCCTCGGAGCGGGTTTTCAAGGCGTCGGACCCTGACGATAGCGCCCCAGCCGCTCTTCAAGCGTGCCGGTATGGAGCTCGAACAGGTGGTTGTCGTCATCGTAGAAATACAGCGAGTGACCCTCACCCTCGACCCGCGGGCGCGATTCGCGGAGCTCCAGGCCCAGCGCCTCGATTCGTGCCCGATATTCGTCGATGCCGGAGGCCGGGATCTTGAAGGCGATGTGGTTATAGGTGCGGGTGGGAAGGCTCTCGCCCTCCATCACGGCGATCCAGAGCCCGCCCACATCGAAGAATTTTTCCCGCGAAAGGGAGAAGGTGTCGTCGCCCGAGGAGTAAATCTCCCGGCCGCCCAGCGCCCCTTCAACGATGGCTTTCATGCGGGCGAGATTGCGAGTGATGAGGGTGATGTGGCTTAGTCCTTCGACTTTGCCCTCGATCATGCCGCTTGGTCCTGAGCGGCGAGCTGGGCCGCCTGATGCTCGGTGACCAGAGCGTCGATCAGTTCGTCCAGAGCGTTGCCGCTGATCACCTCTTCCAGCTTGTAGAGGGTCAGGTTGATCCGGTGGTCGGTCACGCGGCCTTGCGGGAAATTGTAGGTGCGGATGCGCTCGGAGCGGTCGCCGGAGCCGACCTGCGCCTTGCGGTCGGCGGCGCGGGCGGCGTCCTTGGCGGTGCGCTCGGCGTCGTAGAGACGGGCGCGCAGGAGCGCCATGGCGCGGGCACGGTTCTTGTGCTGGGAGCGCTCGTCCTGGACGAACACCACCATGCCGGTCGGGATGTGGGTGATGCGGATTGCCGATTCGGTCTTGTTCACGTGCTGACCGCCGGCTCCTTGAGCCCGCATGGTGTCGATCTTCAAATCGGCATCGTTGAGGACGATGTCCACATCCTCGGCCTCTGGCAACACGGCCACGGTGGCGGCAGAAGTGTGGATGCGCCCTTGCGTTTCCGTGTCCGGTACGCGCTGGACCCGGTGCACGCCGCTCTCGAACTTGAGCCGCGCGAACACGCCACGTCCCTTGATCTCGGCCACCACTTCCTTGTAGCCGCCCGCCGTGCCCTCGCTCTCGGACACAATCTCGACCTTCCAACCTTTCAGGTCGGCATAGCGGGTATACATGCGCAGCAGGTCGCCGGCGAAGAGAGCGGCCTCGTCGCCGCCGGTGCCGGCGCGGATTTCGAGGATGGCGCTCTTCTCGTCCGCCTCGTCGCGGGGCAGGAGCATGATGCGCAGATCCTGGGCGGCTTTTTCCAGATCCTCCCGCGCCTGCGGCAGCTCGTCCTCGGCGAGCGAGCGCATCTCGGCATCGGTCGAGGCGTCGTCGATCAGGGCCTCAAGGCCGTTCAGGTTGTCCTCCATCGCACGATAGGCGCGGATGGCGTCCACCACGCCGTCGAGCTCGGACAGCTCGCGCGAGAGGGCGACGAAGGTTTCGGGATCGGGGCCTGCATTGAGCGTCGCCATGATGATGTCATGGCGGGCGAGAATGGCGTTCAGGCGATCAGAGGGAGGCGCAATCGACATCAGACCGGAATACCATGGGTTTCCGCAAAATGGGCGAGCTTCGGGCGCAGCGTTTCGCCGCCCCCGGCATGCTTCAGTTCCTCGCGGATCAGGGTGCTGAGCTCCGCAACGTTCATTTCCAGAAGCATGGCCTTCACCGGGCCGATGGCCGCTGGGGACATGGAGAGCGAGCGGAAGCCGAGGCCGATCAGGGCCATGGCCTCGAGGGGACGCCCGCCAATCTCGCCGCAGATCGTGGCCTGGCAGCCGGCCGCCTGCGCATACTCGGCAACCATGCTCAGAGCGCGCAGCATAGGCGCGCTCAAGGGATCGAAGCGATCCGCCACGCGCCGGTTCTCGCGGTCGATGGCGAAGAAGAACTGCATCAGGTCGTTCGTGCCGAGCGAGATGAAGTCGGCGCTCTCGCAGATTTCCTTGAGCTGGAACAGTAGCGAGGGCACCTCGAGCATCACACCGAGCTTCAGGTCCGACGGCAGCGGATGCCCGTGGTTGGCGAGATGTGTCTCTTCCCGTTCCACGATCTGCTTGGCGCGCTTGAACTCGTCGCAGGTCGCCACCATCGGGAACATGATCTTCAGCGGCCGTCCGGCGGCCGCCTTGAGAAGGGCGCGGATCTGAGCGCGCAGGAGGCCCGGGCGGTCAAGCCCGATGCGGATGGCGCGCCAGCCCAGCGCCGGGTTCTCCTCCTCGACGGATTGCATGTAGGGCAGGATCTTGTCGCCGCCGATGTCGAGGGTGCGGAAGGTGACCGGCCTGCCGCCGGCCTCCGCAAAAACGGTGCTGTAGAGGGCCTGCTGCTCTGAGGCCGAGGGCATCCGCTCGGCGATCATAAACTGCAGCTCGGTGCGGAACAGGCCGACGCCCGCAGCCCCGGTCTCGGCCAGATGCGGCAGGTCGACCACGAGGCCGGCATTGAGCTGCAGGGTGACCTCGATCCCGTCCTTGGTGATGGAGGGCACGTCGCGCAGCTTGAGATACTGCTCCTGCCGACGAGCGCGAAGGCGCGCCTTTTCGGCATAGGCCGCCTCCACGTCGGGGTTGGGCCTGATCTGCACCTCGCCGGCCGCACCGTCGACGATGATGGCGTCTCCCGGCTCGGTCAGAGAGGTGGCGTTCGAGATCTCGCCCACGGCGGGAATGCCGAGCGCACGGGCCACGATGGCGATATGGCTCGTCGGTCCCCCCTCTTCGAGCACGACACCACGCAGGCGCGAGCGATCGTAGTCGAGGAGCGCCGCCGGGCCCATGGAGCGGGCCACCAGAATGGCGTTTTCCGGCAATTGCTCCCGCTCGGCCACCAGATCGCGTCCGACGAGGCGGTGCAGCAGGCGGTTGGCGAGGTCGTCGAGATCGTGCAGGCGCTCGCGCAGGTAAGGATCGGTCTGGCGCAGCATGCGGGCACGGTTGTCGGACTGCACCCGCTCGACGGCGGCTTCAGC
Source organism: Microvirga sp. GN3 (assembly GCF_055792825.1). Lineage (NCBI taxonomy): Bacteria > Pseudomonadati > Pseudomonadota > Alphaproteobacteria > Hyphomicrobiales > Methylobacteriaceae > Microvirga > Microvirga sp. GN3. Next base: position 18,149 of record NZ_JBVVAK010000124.1, on the reverse strand, counting down.
GGTCAGGCCCGAGGTGACCGCCTCGCGCATGCGCCGGAGCCAGCCCTGGTCGTGGGCGAACATGCGGAAGGTCTCGAGAACCTCCCGGTGCTCCCCGTGATGGGCCACGTCTCCGCGCTCGATCAGCTCGTCGATGGACAGCCGCACCTCGGCGATGGCCGAATCCAGGTGGTTGAGCTCCGCTTCGATGTTCTCGGCGATGAGATTCTTGACGACCACACGCGGCTCATGGAGCACCACATAGCCCAGGCCTACGCCATCGGCGAGGGCGACGCCCTTCTGGTAGACGGCGCGGCGCAGCGCGATGCCCGTGTCCACAGGTGCCAAGGCCTGGAGTTCGCCGGTCGCGAGCATTTCGGCCACCACCATGGCGGTGGTCTGAAGCGCCTCGACCTCCTCCTCGGTATAGACGCGATAGGTGCGGTTCTGGACGACGAGAACGCCGAGCGTATTGCCGGCGCGCAGCAGCGGCACGCCCAGGAAGGCGTGATAGATCTCTTCGCCCGTCTCCGGCTTGTAGGAGAAGGCCGGGTGGCTTTGCGCATCGGAAAGCGCCAGGGGCTCGGCCGTCGAGGCGATGAGGCCGACGAGGCCTTCGCCGGAGCGCATGATGGTGAGGTGGACGGCTTCCCGGTTCAGGCCTTCGGTGGCGAACAGTTCGAGCACGCCATCGCCACGCATCACATAGACGGAGCATACCTCCGCCACCATGTTGGCGGCGATCTGCGTGACGATCCTGTCGAGACGGTCCTGCGCTCCCACCGGCTCCGCCATGATCTCGCGGAGGCGGCGCAGCAGAAGACGCGGACCGCCGGGAGCACTTGGCATGAGCTTACAGTTCCCGTCCTTCAAGAGCCGGCAGGGCGAACCGGCGGCTATCTATTATAAATGTCGCAGCCCGACAGTTCCCTCGTCAATCAGGCTTGGTCAAGGCCGTATAGCGAGTGGAGCGTGCGCACCGCAAGCTCCGTATAGGCCGATTCGATCAGGACGGAGAATTTAATCTCAGAGGTCGTGATCGCCCGGATGTTAATGCCCTTTTCGGCCAAGGCCTTGAAGGCGCGGGCCGCAACGCCTGCATGGCTGCGCATGCCGACACCGATGGCCGAGACCTTCACCACGTCGGTCGCGCCCTGGAGCTCCTTGAAGGCGATCTCGTCCCGGTGGGTGTTCAGGATCGCGCAGGCACGCTCGTAATCGGCGGTCGGCACCGTGAAAGTCAGGTCCGTGGTGGCGGCATTGTCGGACACGACCTGGATGATCATGTCCACGTTGATGTTGGCGTCCGCCAGGGGCACGAAGATCGAAGCGGCGATGCCCGGCTTGTCCGCAATGTCCCGCAGCGTGATCTGGGCTTCGTCGCGCGAATAGGCGATGCCCGTGACTACCTGCTGTTCCATGATGTCTTCCTCGTCGCAGATGAGGGTGCCGAGCTTGGGATCGGCGGGATCGTCGAAGCTGGAGCGCACATAGGTCGGAACGCGGTGCATCATGGCGAGCTCGACCGAGCGCACCTGAAGCACCTTGGCCCCCAGCGAGGCCATTTCCAGCATTTCCTCGTAGGAAACCTTATCCAGGCGCCGCGCCTTGGGCACGATGCGCGGATCGGTAGTGTAGACGCCGTCCACGTCCGTATAGATGTCGCAACGCTCGGCGTGGATGGCGGCGGCGAGCGCCACCGCGCTGGTGTCCGAGCCGCCGCGGCCGAGGGTCGTGATGCGGCCAGAGGGCTGGTGCACGCCCTGGAAACCCGAGACGACGGCGACTTCCTTGTTGTCGGTAAAGCCCTTGGCGATGCCCGTGCCGTCGATGGCGGCTATTCGGGCCGAGCCATGGGCTTCCGAGGTCATGATCGGGATCTGCCAGCCCTGCCAGGAGCGCGACTTGAGGCCCATCTCCTGCAGGGCGATGGCGAGAAGCCCCGAGGTCACCTGCTCGCCGGAGGCGACGACCACGTCGTATTCCTTGGAATCGTAGAGGGCATTGGCCTCTTTCACCCAGCCGACGAGCTCGTTGGTCTTGCCCGACATGGCGGAGACGACGACGGCGACGTCGTAACCGGCCTCGACCTCGCGTTTGACATGCCGCGCCACGTTGCGGATGCGCTCTACGGTGGCGACGGATGTTCCGCCGAACTTCATGACAAGACGGGGCATGGGCGAGGAAGGCCGTGATGTGAAATTGAAATTTTGCCCCTTCGCGCCGCGAAAAGGCGCGTATACATGACGGTAGGGCCGCGCCCTGTCAACGCGCGGAAACGATTTCTTTGCCTCAGGAAACAGGATCCGATGACCCACGGCGCATCCACGACCATCGACCCGGCCGAGGTCGCCCGTTTCGAGACAATCGCCGAGACTTGGTGGGATCCGAAGGGGCCCATGAAGGTCCTGCACAAATTCAACCCGGTGCGGCTGGCCTATATCCGGGACGAGGCCTGCCGCCGCTTCGGGCGCGATCCGCGCTCGGCCCGCTCGCTCGAGGGGATCACGATCCTCGATGTGGGCTGCGGCGGCGGCGTGCTGTCGGAGCCGCTGGCACGGCTCGGCGCCAAGGTCACCGGGCTCGATCCGGCCCCCACCAACATCTCGGTTGCCCGGCTCCACGCGGAGCGGGCGGGGGTCTCGGTCGATTATCGCAATGAGACCGTGGAGGCCGTGGTCGCGCGCGGAGAAACCTTCGACATGGTGCTCGCCATGGAGGTGGTGGAGCACGTGGCGGACCGGCAGGCCTTCGTGAATGCCTGCGTTCAGGCGGTGAAGCCGGAAGGCTGTCTCGCCATGGCGACGATTAACCGGACACTCCGCTCCTTCGCGTCCGCCATCGTGGGGGCCGAATACATCCTCCGCTGGCTGCCGAAGGGCACGCACGAATGGGACAAGTTCGTCACTCCGGACGAACTCACCGATGCCATTCGGACAGCGGGCTTCGCCGTCCACGATCTCAAGGGCGTGGCCTATAATCCACTGCGGGATACGTGGTCGCTCTCGTCCGATACGGGCGTCAATTACATGCTGCTGGCCGCGCGGGCGTGAGGCTTCTCCCGCGGTGCGATGCTGAGCACGAGGTAGCCGGCGAGCGCCGAGAGGGCCGAGCCTAGAAGCACGCCGATCTTGGTGGCGTTCAACAGCGCCTCCTGATCCGGGAAGGCGAGCGCACCGATGAACAGGCTCATGGTGAAGCCGATGCCGCAGAGCAGCGCGACGCCGTAGCATTGCGCGCGGCTCGCGCCCGCAGGCATGTCGGCAAGACCGAGCCTGATGGCGATTTCCGAGAATGCGAAGACGCCGACCTGCTTGCCGATGAAGAGGCCCATGGCGATGCCCAGCGGCAAGGGGTCTAGGAGGTAGCCGAACGACAGCCCTGAAAGCGGCAGGCCCGCATTGGCGAAGCCGAAGATCGGGATGACCGCGTAGGCGACCCAAGGCTGCAGGGCGTGTTCCAGCTGGTGCAGGGGCGAATCCTCGGCCCTGGTCTTCTTCGGTTGGGCCTGCAGCGGGATCGTGAGGGCGAGTGCGACGCCCGCAAGCGTTGCATGGATGCCAGATTTCAGCACAAAGAACCACAGCACTGCGCCGACGATGAGATAGGGGAGAAGCATCGTCACATGGAAGCGATTGAAAGCGATGAGTGCCACTAAGCAGATAGCGGCCGCACCGAGCATCGGGAGCGAGAGACCGCTGGTGTAGAAGACCGCGATGATGATGATCGCGCCGAGGTCGTCGAGGATGGCGAGGGCGGTCAGAAAGATCTTAAGCGTGGTCGGCACCCGCGATCCGAGAATCGCCAGCACGCCGAGCGCGAAGGCGATGTCGGTCGCGGTCGGAATGGCCCAGCCGTTGCGCAGCTCCGGCTGGTTCCAGGTGATGGCGAGATAGATGAGGGCGGGAACCGCCATGCCGCCAACAGCCGCGATGCCGGGCAGGATCCGGCGCGGCCAGGTGGAGAGCTGGCCGTCCAGCATCTCGCGCTTGATCTCGAGCCCCACCAGCAGGAAGAACACAGCCATGAGCGCATCGTTGATCCAGTGCAGGACGCTCAGGCCCAGCACATAGGTTTTCAGGATGCCGAAATAGGCGCCGGCCAGCGGTGAGTTCGCGATCACAAGGGCGATCACCGTCACGCCCATGAGGATCATGCCGCCTGAGGCCTCGCTGTCGAAGAACTTGCGCATCAATGAGATTCGTCGCGTGGGCCTCAGATTGCTTTTCGGCTGATCCATTCCTGTCTCCTGTTCGAACAGAACCGGTCATAAATCGAAATGTTCGAAGGAAAAGTCATAACCGGCCTTTTCCCATCACAAAGTCAGGAACACCTTCACTCAATCAAACTGTACCGTCTCGACGAGATAGTCCAGAAAGGCGCGGACCCGCGCAGGCAGGTGGCCGCCGCCGACATAGACTGCGTGGATGCTTTCCGTGTCGCCGGGATTGTAGGCTTCGAGCACCGGCACGAGCCGTCCGGCCTTTACATCAGGCCGATGTGAAACTGCGACAGGCGGCTGATGCCGAGGCCGGTGAGTACGAGAAGCCGCATCGATTCACCATCGCTGATCTGCGCATTGCCGGTCGGCACGACGGCGCTGACATGGCCCTTCCGATCCTTGAACGGCCAGCCGTTGCTCTGACGGGCGAAGCTGAAACCGAGAAGGTTGTGACGAACAAGATCCTCCGGGTTTTGCGGCATGCCGTGCCGGTCCAGATAGGAAGGTGCGGCCACCAGCGTCATCCGGCTTTCTCCGAGCTTCCGCGCGACAAGCTGCGACGACTTCAGCGGCCCGACGCGAATGGCGACGTCGGCGCGATCCTCGAGCAGGTCGACGATGGTATCCGTCAGTGTGACCTCCACGCTGACCTCCGGATGCCGCGCCAGAAAATCCGGCAGGTGGGGAATGAGGTAATGGGTGCCGAACGGAACGCTCGTGTTCACCCGCAGGCGGCCGCGCGGCGCGGCCCCCGACGCGGCGCTGCGTTCGGCCTCGTCGAGATCGGCCAGGATGCTTAACGCCCGGTCGTAGAAGGCCGAGCCCTCCGGTGTCAGCTGGAGCTTGCGGGTCGAGCGGTTGACGAGGCGGGCGCCGAGGCGGCCCTCCAGCCGTGCGATCAGCTTGCTCACCGCCGAGGGTGTCATGCGCAAGGCGCGCGCGGCTGCGGAAAAGCCGCCGAGATCGACGGCCCGGATGAAGACCTCCATCTCGCCGGACCGGTTGATGTCCATCCGCGCCATTGTGACTTCAATTCATAAATTCTGTTCCTGGCGATAGGCTAGTTCATAAGCGAGGCGGCGTCCATCTTCCGGCGACATTCGTTCAAGGACGTCACCCATGCCTCTTGCTCTTTATGCCCTGACGGCCGGTGCCTTCGGCATCGGGGTCACGGAATTCGTCATCATGGGCCTGCTGCTGCAGGTGAGCGCCGATCTCGGCGTCTCGATCTCGGCGGCGGGCCTGCTCATTTCCGGCTATGCGCTCGGCGTCGTGATTGGGGCGCCGCTGCTCACCACGCTGACAGGCCGCTGGTCGCGCAAGACCGTGCTGCTCGCCCTTATGATCGTGTTCACCCTCGGCAATCTCGCCTGTGCGGTTGCGCCGGATTACGCGACCCTCATGGCGGCGCGTGTGCTGACGGCGTTTGCGCACGGCACCTTCTTCGGCGTCGGCTCGGTCGTGGCCACGAGCCTCGTGCCGGCCGACAAGAAGGCGTCAGCCATCGCCATCATGTTCACGGGCCTCACCGTCGCCAACATCCTTGGCGTTCCCTTCGGCACCTGGCTCGGCCAGGCCTATGGCTGGCGTGCAACCTTCTGGGCCGTGACCTTCGTCGGCGTTGCGGCGCTTGCGGTGATTGCGCTCTTCGTCCCGAAGGACCGTCAGGAAAGCGCAGAGGGCGGCAGCTTACGCGATGAACTGAAAGTGCTGGCGCGCCGCCCCGTGTTGCTCGGGCTCCTCACCACGGTGCTCGGCTATGCCGGCGTCTTCGCGGTCTTCACCTATATCGCGCCGATCCTGACCGAGATCACCGGCTTCTCGGAGGCTGCCGTCTCGCCGATCCTGCTCGTCTTCGGCGGCGGCCTCGTGCTGGGCAATCTTTTGGGTGGCAAGCTCGCCGACCGGCGCCTGATGGCGACCTTGCTTGGATCCCTCGGTCTGCTTGCCGTGGTCCTCGCTGCGATGACTCTCGGCATCCACAACAAGGTCACCGCCATCGCCTTCGTCGGCCTGCTCGGCGCGTCTGCCTTCGCGACCGTACCGCCGCTGCAGATGTGGGTTCTGGAAAAGGCCGACGGCGCCGGCCAGAGCCTGGCGTCGAGCCTCAACATCGCCGCCTTCAATCTCGGCAATGCCCTCGGCGCTTGGCTCGGTGGCTTCGTGATCGATCACGGATTGGGTCTTGGTTCGATCACATGGGTGGCAGCTCTGTTGCCGGCCTCCGGCCTTCTCCTGGCGCTGTGGAGCCGCAGGCTCGATCGTGCCGAGGCATCGCCGATGCTGAAGCCTGTGAAAGCTGGGATCTGACAGCTTCTTTCAATCAGATACCATTTCGACCGCATTGGCCTTCCGGCGTCTCGTCCGGGAGGCCAAGATCGTTTCAAGGGTGACGGGGCGATAGTCGAACGCGTCCACGCCCACATCGAACTGGCGTGTCTGCGGCTTCAGCTTGGCGTGCGTGTGCTTATCTCTACAGTCCCTTGTCTCAGTGTGTATGTAAAAACTACGAGAAGCTTGCAATGCTTGGGGTTCATCTCGTAAGGAGCCGATGCTTTCGAGAAACCTGTCTCATTTCGCCTGTCTCATTTCCATAATGTCTCACTTTAGGAGGTGAACTCCTTCCCGAATCACATCGGGTTTATCGTAGTGGGCTGATGACAGTCTATTTCACAAGTGACACGCATTTCGGCGACCCCCGAGTTCTCCGGATTGATCGCCGTCCATTTCCGTCCCTCGCGGCTCATGACGCCGAACTCATCGAGCGTTGGAATGAGGTTGTCTCACCGAACGACGAGGTCTGGCATCTAGGTGACTTCGCACTCGGACCCCCACCGGCTCGAATCCTTGAGATCCTTGAAGCGTTGAACGGCAGCAAACATCTCATCATTGGAAACAATGACGGACCAGCAACCACCGCAGCAACGTGCTGGGTAAGTGTACAACATTACGCGGAAATTACCCTTGAAGGAATTCATCTGGTTCTCTGCCACTATCCATTCAGAACTTGGAACCGCATGGGTCGAGGCGTCGTCAATTTCCATGGGCACAGCCATGCAAAGCTGAAGCCTATTACAAGGCAGTTCGATGTTGGTGTGGATGCTTTCGATTATCGTCCAGCGACACTCGCGACGATCCTGAATTCGCGTAAGAGACGCGGAGGAGGTCAAAGCTAGGTGCCTTCAGCCAGTATGAGACGATCTGATCCAACTCGTCCGGACACTTCCGGCTTTCTTCGATAAAGTGGGAGCGTCGCTCCCGCTTGCGTGACCAGTCGTCCAGTACGACAACATCATCAAGCTTGGTCCATGTCCAAAACCATCACCAACAACCAAATCACCGGGGAGATCGGCGAGACCGCAGTGCGCCTCCGATTTCTCGACATGGGCTTCCAGTTCGACCCGCGCTCCCGGCTGGAGGCTGGCATCGACGGCATCGCCGAGGTCATGGATTCGGGACGGCCGATGGCCCGCATGATCGCCGTGCAGGTCAAGGCCACGGATTCCGGGAAGTACCCCTCCGAAGACGAGGTCGGCTTCAGCTACTCACTCAGGAGCAAGGACCTAGAGTACTGGCGGGGTTCGAACCTGCCCGTCATCATCGTCCTCTACCGACGGTCCGACGAGTCCCTGTACTGGCAGGCCGTGCCGAGTGGATTCAATGACGGCGAGCGTCGCCTTCGCTTCGTCAAGGAGCGCGATGTCCTCGACCGCAATGCCGTTGACCGCCTTGCCGATCTCACGGTCCCGAAAAACGGATTCGGCCACTACGTCCCTCCTCTGGGAGAAGGCGAAGACGCGCTGGTCAACATCCTTCCCGTCATCCTGCCGCCGGAAATGTACGTCGCGTCGACCCCGCACTCCGGCCGACAGGCAGGTGCGATCCTGCTCGAGGGCGATGAGCCTGCGCGCTTCGATTGGACGATCCGCGGCGGCACGTTCTGGTCGTTCCACGATCCCAGGACATCGCCGTGCCGCGAGATTGTCGATGTCGATCAGGTCGAGGCTATCGAGACCGCCTATCTCGCATTCCATGAGGACATCGACGAGCAGAACAACTTCGCCTTCCTCCTGAAGAACGCGCTGCGCCATCAAGTCCGGAAGGATCTCGGCTGGCAGAAGAAGCACGGGCTGCTTTACTTCAAGGCGCATGAGGCGAACGAGCCACGACGCTTCGCCTATGAGTCCTCGAAGAAGAAGACCGAGGCCGAAGTTGTGAACGTTTCGCGGGACAAGAAGGATTCGACGCGGGTCGGGTTCGTCCGCCACCATGCCTTCGCGCCGCGCTTCGAACTGCTTCAGGACCAGTGGTTCCTGGTCGTCAGTCCGTCGTACCACTTCACCACCAACGGGTTCATCCCCCATTCCTTCCCGGACGCGCTGCTCTCCGGCAAGAAGAGGCTCGACAACAGTGCCTCACTGCGCGGGCAGGTGATTATGTGGCACCGCTTCCTAACTTGGACGGAGCCGGCCGACGATCTCTTCGCGCAAGGCGGCACGACGGAACCGCATCTCAGGTTCGGTGAGCCCCCGCAGGTCACCCTCGAACGGCGCGTTCCCGAGGATGTCTGGGGGGCGCCGAAGCGGAAGGTGGACGAGGCGGATGCGGACCAGGAAAGGCTGGATTTCTGATGAAGTTCGAGAGCAGGATCTTCGATGAGCCGCAACTGGAGTTCGGTGACAAGTTCCATCATCCGGATCCACGGCTCGGTCTCGTCGAGGCCGGTCCCCTCCAACCCTTCGTCGGGGAGGTGATCAAGATTGGGGTCGTCGGCAGCGCCAAGACGATCGAGGGCACGCAGAGGTTCCTCGAGGCCTCCGCAGGCGGGTTCGCCGGGATGTCGGATCGGCTTCCTAATCTTCACCCTGCCTTCCCGGGACTCGGCAACCAGAACCCCTTCCGCTGCAAGTTCGAGATCCAGGAGGGAGCGACGGCGGTCCTGTCCCAGGCCAGGATCGACAAGATCACGCGCGAGCCGAACCATGAGAAGGCCCTCGAGCTGGCAGTCGAGGAGATCGTCACCCAATTGCAGACGCTCGAAGAGGGCAGCAACAGGCCAGACGTCGCGGTCGTCGCCCTGCCGGTCGCGCTGATCGAGCGCGTGTGGAATGCGAAGGTCGACTCGCGCGGCACCACGGAAAAGGAAGACAGCGGCGGCTCCGATGCCCCTGATTTCAGGGGCATGCTCAAGGCCAGGTGCATGGGACTCGGTTTTCCCATCCAGATCCTTTGGGAGGACGTGATCGACGACAAGGTCGTGATCCCCCGCAAGATCAAGGAGAGCAGTTCCCGCAAGATCCAGGACGAGGCCGGGAGAAGCTGGAACCTCTTTTCCACACTCTACTACAAGGGCAGCGGTCGCGTGCCCTGGCGCAAGATGCAGCAGGAGGGCGAATTCACGGCCTGCTACGTCGGCGTCAGCTTCTACCGGGAGGCCAAGGGGCAGCAGCTCTTCACCAGCTCGGCCCAGATGTTCGACGAGCGCGGCCGGGGCTTCATCCTCAAGGGCAACCGCGCCCATACCGAAACCCGCGGCAGGCACCCGTACATGACCCGCGAGGATGCACGGGACCTGATCTCCAACGTGCTGGCAGCATACAAGAACCATCACAAGAACCTTCCGGCCCGCGTCATCGTCCTCAAGACCTCGCGGTTCCGGGAGGAAGAGGCAGACGGAATCCTGGAAGCCCTGGACGAAGCCGGCACGGAACTGCGCGACCTGCTCTGGGTGCAAGAGTCCTATTCCATGAAGATCCTGCGGGACGGCAACTACCCGGTGCTCCGGGGCACGTTCATCGAACTCGGTAGGAACGGCCTGCTCTATACCAACGGCAGCATGCCTTACTATGGAACCTATCCCGGCCTGTACGATCCCAGGCCGCTGCTGCTGTGTCCGCACCCGAGTTCCGACAGCACCGTCTCGCAGATCGCCGAGGAGGTCTTCGCGCTGACCAAGATCAACTGGAACTCGACCCAGATGAATCAGAGGCTCCCGATTCCAATCCGGGCCGCGAGGAAGGTCGGTGAGGTTCTGAAGTACGTCAAAGAAGGGCAGACGGTCAGCACGGATTACCGGAGATACATCTGAAGCATCAGCCCCTCTGCGCAGTCATCCATGTAAGGCCAACGAGACAGAGGTTCAGGCACGCTGAGCCAGAGAGAACTCCGAGCCCGGCAACCGTGCCGCCCTGCTCGATGAGGATCGCGCCGAACGAGGGAGAGAGTGCCTGGACGAGAAGGCCGGAATCGCCAGTCGGCCCATGAGGGAGGCGTATCAGCCCGAGCCGAATGAAGGCTCCGGTCATGGGCAATCCGACTATGTCCCCGGATGGAGGTGGGATTCAGCAAAGGCCAAGAAACGATAAGAACCCTGGGTCGAAACTAACCTGAGCGGCATCATCACCACTACAGTAAGTCGCCAAGAAGATTCCTTCCTGCGAGACTGCATGCCTCAAACGATCCGACGGCCCCGGTGAAGGCACCAGTAGGGCCTTCTCGGTGCCTTCCAAACCATCGAACAGGTGGCGGTATAGGACGATCTGGCCGGTGCCGGCGTAGATGTCATGGGGCAAGGATGACGACTTGATCTCCACGTGGATTTTCCTAGGGCCAGGCACGGTTACCAGAACATCGATCTCGTATCCTGCCTGCCTCGGCAGTTTCCGTGCATCAAAGCCGTCGCATTTGCCGACGAGGTCCACGAGGTCTACCCATACCCTGGCCTGGACCTTCGTGGCCGTGCCACCCGATGTCGGAGGAAATTGGTAAGTTCCCGGCAACTCCACGGGGTCCGCCTTATCTCCGTTGGAGCCGTTCGACGGGATGTCGGTGAGGCCGTCATCCGTTCCTTGGATTCGGTCCCTTATTATCCCGCAGGCCTTGCCAAAGCGGCCAGTACGGAATCTGATCTCCTCAGGCGATACGTCGAGAGGGGTCACTCGGTACCAGATCCGGGTTTTCCCTCCTGGTACATGGATATCCGCGGTTTCCAAGGGCAATGACTCGGCTGCCACCTTGAATTGCCCCTCGAGGATGTGTCCCTCGTCGGAGCGATTCAGGCGTCCTTGGCGGAGGAGCCACGGTCGCCCGTTCGAATCCCGTGCCAGGAGGGTGTAACGGTCCGCGTTGTTGGGCTTGGAGGGAACGGTGAAGCTGACATCATGAGAGCGGTTCAGCTTCGTGGCTGCGGTGAGGTAAACCTCCTGCTTCGCCGCCTCGCCCTTTTCCACCCAGACATCGGCATCCGACGACCACTTTTTCGGGCGGTTGCCGACCAAGTCCCCGAGTATCGTTTCCCGCCAGGAACCATACAGGTTCTGAACGGTATCCATGTCGGGAATGGCAGTGAACTCAGGGGAAGGATTTGGCATGAGGACGGCTTCCGGCAAAACGAGAGGTCAATCAATTGCATTGGTCGTCTTGGCGCAAGAGCCGGACCATTCGTCAACTGACGGATGAGTGCTGACGGTAGAGCTTATCCCCCGGCAGCAACCCTGGGCTAGCGTTCTCCGGATTTCCGCTGTATCGGCGTGAGCGGACATACATTCAGTCGGCTCAACATTACAAACTGACCCGGTCCGGACCTTGAGTACGCGGATCGTGAGGTTCCCGCCCCAGTAGCCGTTGAAGTCGATGATGTCGGTCCGCACGTTGTCCTTGGCGTAGCGAGCAACGAGGTTCCAGTCCGCCACGATCTCCATTGCCACGGTCCTGGTGGCGGGATCGTTCCGGATCCAGCTTGGGACGAAGGGCTCTCCGGCCCGGACGGCTCCGGGGAAGGTCCAAAACGCAAGAGCAACGAGAGAAAGTCGAGCGAAGTGCGCCAACATGGAATCCTCCCTTGCACGGCGGCCCGGCCGTACGAGCCGGGCGGTGATGCGGAGAGGTCGAGGAGACCCGAGATCGCCGCGCACACGTTGCAGAAGCCGCCCGGCCTACTGCGGAGACACCGTCTGACATTCCGGCAGGCGGTGGACGGGTGCCGTCATGGCCTGCAACTGCTCAGGCTTTGCGCAAGGCGGGAAGCCGGCGGACTGCATCCCCTCGACCAGCCGCTGCCGCTCGGCGTCGCTGTAGCCGGGACTGTTCAGGGCAAAGCCCTCGATCGTGAGGTCGGGATGGCGCTTGATCGCTTCGAGGACCGCTTCCCTCGCTTCCTCCTGACGGCCGAGCGCCGCATAGATCACGGCCCCCTGCACCCAACCGCCGCGCGTGCGGGTCTGCGGATCCTCACGTTCCACGAGGCGCAGGGCATCCTCGTAGCGGCCGGCCATCAGGTAGGCCAGCCTGTAGAACCCCGCAGCCGAGACCGTGTAGTTCGGGTTGAGGCGCATGGCCCGGTCCGCCGCCTGCGCGCCGCGCTCGGGGTTGCCGAACTTGCTCGCCCAGCCGGCGTAGCTCGTCAGAATGCCGGCATCACTTGGGTTCAGCCGCAGCGCGGTCTCGAACTCGGCTTCCGCCCGCGGCAGGTCGCCGGCCATCCCCAGGATATGGCCAAGGGTTGCATGGGCGGACGCATCCTGGGGATCGAGTTCGACGCCGCGCCGGATCGCCTGCATCGCGGCCGCCCGCGCGGTGTCGGCATCAGCCCCATAACGCATCGTCAGGTCGTGGGCGGCGGCCAGTGCCACCCAGGCGCGGGCGAGTTTCGGATCCTGGTCGACCGCCTGCTCGAGCCAGCGGATCGCCTCCCCGATGCTCTCCCTGGTGAAGTGACCCATCGCCTCCTGGCCCAATCGATAGAGGTCGTAGGCTTTCAGATCCTCCGGTCTCGCGCGTCGGCCGGCCGCCCGTTCGGCTTCCGGGATCGCCCCGCCGGAGGCCGCCAGCCGGGTGGCCACCTGCTCGGCGACCTCGGCCTGCACCGCGAAGACGTCCGTGGCAGGCCTGTCCCAGCGGTCGGACCACAGGTGCGTGCCGCGATCGGCCTCGATCAATTGCGCCGTCACGCGGACCTGCTCGCCGCTCCGCTGGATCGAGCCTTCCAGCACGTAACGGACATTCAACGCCTTGCCGACCGCTTGGATGTTGGCCGGCTTGCCGGCGTAGGCCGCGGTGGCGTTGCGGGCCATGACGTCCAGGTCACGGTAGCGGGACAAATCCGTGATGATGTCCTCGGTCACTCCGGCTGCCAGGCGCCCCGTCGCATCATCGCCGCCGAGATTGTCGAACGGCAGCACGGCGATCGAGGGCTTGCCGATAGCGGTCTCGGCGATGGTGGGCTCGCTGATGGTGGTCTCGACCCTTTGAGACCCCCACCAGAGGCCGAGCCCCATGACGAGCAAGCCCGCCGCAGAAGTGGCTGCGAGGGGCCAACGGCGGACGAGCCGGGTGCGCCACGACCAGCCCCGTTGGATGCCCTCCATTCTCAGGGTGTAAGTGCGTACGGGTTGCGAGATGTTCTTGACGCGCTTCTGTCCGACAAAGTCGAAGGGCACATTGAGCTTGCCCTTCAGGTGATCGTAGGCGGTTCCCGAGACCATCACCCCGCCTGGCTCGCAGAGCTGCTCCAGCCGCGCGGCAATGTTCACGCCGTCGCCGAGCAGGTCCTCGCCCTCGACCACCACGTCGCCGAGGTTGATCCCGATTCGGAACACGATCCGGCGCTCCGGCAGGATGTCGTCCTGGCGGGCTGCCGTTGCGGCCTGGATGGCAAGGGCGCAGGCGACCGCGTCGACCACGGAGCCGAACTCCGCCAGCAGCCCGTCGCCCATCAGTTTGACGATCCGGCCGCGGTGCTCGGCCAGCAGCGGGTCGACCACGGCGTTGCGGATGTCCCTCAAGGCCGCGAGCGTGCCTTCCTCGTCCTGCTCGACCAGGCGCGAGTAGCCGACCACGTCGGCCGCCAGGATCGCGGCCAGCCGCCGCTCGGTCCGGGTGCTCGCCATTCGGAAGGCTCCTGCAACAATCCTTGGCCCAAGGGTAGCACGAGACCCGGCGCCCTGCCGCATCCCGCGCCTCGGACGTCGGCCCGCTAACGGACCGGCAGGCCGTACTGGAGGCCCCCTTGGTCCAGAGCGCGTTCTGGCCGCGCTTGATCTTGAGCGGAGAGCCCTCGCCGACGTTGCGCTCAAAGCTCTCGCGATCCAGTATCGGGCGCTGCTTGGGGATACGGGTGAAACAGAAGGGGGACATTGGTGCGGGCGGTTCGAGAACGGGCCTGGCTTCATGATGGGCTATGCAACCTACTGCGCCATCCTACCGCCAAACCCGACAGCGATTTTCGAACCCGCGTTTGCCCTTCGTGAGGGGTACATCCGGCCTGTCCCATGACGAAGCCTGTCCTTCGGAAGGCGAGAGGGCGGACGACCCCACAAGGCCAACCAAACCGGCTACCCGCTGAGCGGTGCCGGATCCAGCTTCATCTCTCGGCGATCAAGGACGGGCATGCTGGCGGTACCTGACGACTCGATCCATCGACGAATCTTCCGATCGGCCCCGGCAAATAGCCGGGCAGTCCGAATACGCCGGGTGAGCGGTTACTTGCCTTCCTGGGGATCGGGCGTAAGATTCCCCCATTGATGGAGCCTCCAGGGTTCGGTCGCTTGCCGAGCAAACTCCGGCTCCGCCATGCCACGGCGGTGCCAGTCGCTGGACCATCGTGGCGATCTGGATCGGACGCACGTTGGAGACGAGCGTGATGCGGTCCCCATGGCTTGCTGCCCTGACCTTCGCCGTCTGCCTTGGCGCCGGCGGCCACGGGAATGCCGCGCCGCTCCATGATGCGGCCCGCACAGGCAACGTCGACCAGGTCAAGCAGCTCCTTGCCCACGGCAGTGACGTGAACGGGCGCGACGAGACTCGCGAGACGCCCCTGATCGAAGCGGCACTCGCGGACCAGCCTGAAGCCGTTGCGGCGCTGATCGAGGCCGGAGCCGACCTCGAGGCGCGCAATGACCGCGGGTTCACCGCACTCCATGCCTCGGCCTACGCGGGGAGCCCACGCATCGTGACCCTGCTGCTGGACCATGGCGCCGCGATCGATGCCAGGAGCCTGCACGCCATCACGCCGCTGCATGTCGCCGCCGAGCAGAACCAAGCTGCGGTTGCCGAGCTGCTGATCGCACGCGGAGCCGACGTCGAGGCGGTCCAGGGCGACGGCTACACGCCGTTGAGCCGGGCGACCTTCTACAAGAGCGCCGCGGTGATGGCGCTGCTGAAGCGGCACGGCGCCCGCTGCCAGCCCAGGGAGACGATCGGCTCCTCGCAGGCCGCGTGTCTCGCGGCCGCGAATTGACCGGATCAGAGAAGAGGAGCGCCCACCATGGCCTTACGCCGCTTCCCAACACCCGAGTGGTTGCCACGCGCGGTAAAACCCGTCCCGCTGCTCCTCTGCCTGGGCATCGGCACCGCCGCCGGGGCCGACGGCGTCAACACCGGATACTTCGGCAACGTCGCCATCAAGGGCTATGACCCGGTCAGCTATTTCACTGAGGGCCGCCCGACCAAAGGTTTGCCCGAGTTCAGTTACGACTGGCTTGGCGCCACGTGGCAGTTTTCGAACGCCAGAAACCGGGATGCCTTCGCGGCCGAGGCCGTTCGTTACGCGCCGCAGTATGGCGGCTTCTGCGCCTTGGGAACGGCGAATGACGAAGCCTCGGCCAACATCGATCCGGACGCCTGGCGGATCGTCGGCGGAAAGCTCTACCTGTTCGGCGGACGGGAAGGCCTGGAGGAGGACTTCGATGCCCGTGCCGGCGACGTGATCGCGAAGGCCGACGTCAAGTGGCCGGACCTCCAGCAGAAGGAATTCCAGGCCCGGCAGGGCAGTGGCAACTGAGCGTCCGTCCCCAGCCTCCCACCGGGAGCCGCGGCCCTTCGTGGCGACGTCATTGGGCGATCGAAAAGTACCGGACCGTGGTGGAGTCGGGATAGACGTACTCGCTCCGGGTCTCGGCGCTTCCGCCGGGATTGCGATAGACCGGACTACAGAATTTCCGGCCGAGCATGACCCCGGCGGATTGCGTGCAGAAGAGGTCCTGTTCGAGCGTGAACCGGCCAACGGCCATCCTCGTTTGCGTACGCACCGCGAAATCACCGTTCGAGCCGAGCTGCATGACGAACGGCGCGCCGTTCTGTAGGTGCCCGATCCACGTCTTGCCCGAAGCGAGGGAGCGGATCGTCGACGCATCCAGCCGATCGTCCAGGCGGCCACTGAAACCAAAACACCACTCCGGCAGGCCCGCCTTGAGGAGCGCCGACACCCGGTGGTCCAGATCTTCCGGTCGCCGATGATGCCCGTACATGACGCGGAGACTGGCAACACTTTGACTGGGGATCCTCTTGAGAATGGCCTCCACGGCCCCGTGCGCATCCTCCATGCGGCCCAGTTGGGCGCTCGCCATGGCCAGGGTCTCGAGGCCGACATCGCCCAAGCCGTCAGGGCCGACCGAGCGGAGGACCTTGAGCGCCTCTTCGTACCGGCGGTTCATGTACAGCACCAGGCTGTAGTAGTCGTAGACCTGCGCCTTCGGCTTCGGGTCGAGTTGCAGCACCCGTTCGACGGCCGCCAAGGCCTCCGGATGCCGCCCAGCGTAGGTGAGCACGATGGCGAGGTTGAGCTTGGCGTCGGCGCCGTTCGGGTCGAGCGCGACCGCCCGTTGCACCGACTCGATCGCCCGGTCGATCTCGCCGTCCAGCATTTGCAGGATGCCGAGGACGGCATAGGCCCGCGGCAGTCCCGGATTGAGTTCCAGGGCCCGACCCGCCGACTCATAGGCCTGCTGCCGGGCGACCGCGCTCAGCATCAGGGGCTGGAAGTCGAAGGCGAGAACATCGACGATCGCCCGCGCATGGCCCGCATAGGCGTCGGCGAACCCAGGATCGAGGGAGATCGCCTTCTCGTACATCGAGAGGGCTTCTCCCAGGGACCGCTGCCCGATCGAATAGACCTTCTGTTCGGCCCGCATGTAGAAATCGTAGGCTTCGAGGTTGCGGGTGGGCAGGCGGGTGATGGCGGAGGTTTCGCTCTCGGTCAGCCGAACCGACAGGGCCTCGACGACGCGCTTGATCAACTGGTCCTGCAACTCGAAGATCCTAGCGGCGCTGCCGTCATAGCGCTCCGCCCAGACGTTGCTTGCGGTGGCGGCATCGGCAAGCTGCACATTGACCCGGATGGTGTCGCCCGCACGGCGGACGTTGCCCCCGAGCACGTACCGGACCCCCAACTGGCGGGCGATCGTCCCGACGTCCTTGGGCTGGTCCTTGAACGCGAACGCCGAGTGCCGGGCGATCACCGTCAGCCCCGAGATCTTGGACAGGTCGGTGATGAGATCGTCGGTGAGTCCGTCGGCGAAATAGTCCTGCTGGGCATTGTCGCCGGGACCGTCGAACGGGAGGACGACGAGCGACGGCTTGCCCGCCCCCAGTCCGGTCGAGCGCAGGAGGTCCGACACCAGGGTGGTGGGCCGGGGCCAGGAAACGGCACCGATCGCGGCTACGATGGCCAACAGGACCAGCGCCGCGGCCAGGGTGGACCAGCGCGGCCGCCGACCAGGGCTTCGCGCACGCTGCTTCAGCAGGACGCGATAGACCCGGACCGGCTCTGGGATGTTCTTCAGGTGCTGCCTGCCGAGCGACTGGAACGCAACGTCGAGCTTGTTCCTGGCGTGGTCATAGGCGGTACCCGAGAGGGTGATGCCGTCCGGCTCGCAGAGGCCCTCCAGCCGGGCGGCGATATTGACGCCATCCCCGTAGACGTCGTCGCCATCGATGATGACATCACCGAGATTGATGCCGATCCGGAGCGAGATCCGCGCGTGCTCGGGGAGGGTCTCTCGCTGGGTGGCGATCGCGCGCTGGATCTCCACAGCGCACGCCACGGCGTCGACCACGCTCGCGAATTCGACCAGCGCGCCGTCGCCGATGAGCTTCACGATGCGGCCGTGATGGTTTGCGATCACCGGATCGACGACGTCGCGGCGCAGCGCCTTGAGCCGGGTCAGGGTGC
>NZ_JBVVAK010000123.1:0-23867 GCF_055792825.1 Microvirga sp. GN3 | reverse complement strand
CGGCCGCTGCAGCCGCAGCACCAGTTCGATCAGCTCTTCCTTCGTCAGGCGCTGCAAATCAGTGCGATCCATGGCCCCATGGATTCAGGAATTGCGCCTGATGACAAGGGCGTGGGTAATTACAACGTCGAGGCCGCGACGTTCTCGGATGTGACCCTTGATACGGTCCGCGATCTCGAACTCCCAGGAACTCCTCCGAAGAACATCGCTCTTTCTAAAGACTCGGCTTTTGAGAACGCCCAGATCGGCGATAGCATTGCCGCCCTTTCGGCGACCGATGTCGAGGGTAAGGAGCTGTTCTTCAGCCTCGTCAACGACGCTGGTGGCCTCTTCGAGACCGACGGCACGTCGTTGAAACTCAAGCGCAAGCTGGATTACGAGATCGAGCAGACCCATAAGATCAGGGTCAAGGTCAGCGATGCTGACGGCCATATCGTCTTCAAGGAGTTCTCCATTGCTGTCGGCAATGTCGATGAGGGGCCGGAGAATGTCTCGATCTCGAAATCCATCGTCTCCGAAACGGCCGAGGTTGGGACCCGCGTCGGTATGCTGTCGGCGGTCGATCCAGAAGGAGGTACGGTCAGCTACAGCCTCGCCGGCAATCCCGGAGGCTACTTCGCATTGACGGCCGATGGCAAGCTCACCGTGGCCAAGGCACTCGACTATGAGAAGAAGCAGAACCACACCATTACTGTCCAGGCCACGGACTCCACCGGAAAGTCGACGACGCAGTCAATCAGGGTCGACGTGGGCGATGTCACGGAATCGAAGGCCGGCACCACCCGCAACGACACGCTGACGGGCAAGATCGGCCGGGACAAGCTGACCGGCGGGGCAGGAAACGACAAGCTCTCGGGTGCCGGCGGTAACGATTATCTGTATGGCGGCAGCGGTAATGACAAGCTGATGGGCGGCGCAGGGGGCGATGACCTGTGGGGCGGTTCGGGTGTCGACACCTTCATCTTCAAGTCGATCAAGGAGACGACCATATCCGGTGCTGGACGCGACACGATCTTCGACTTCTCGATGAAGCAGAAGGATAAGATCGACCTCTCCGCCATCGACGCCAACACGGCTAAGGGTGGAAACCAAGCATTCTCCTTCATCGGATCGAAGGTGTTTGGCGGAAAGGCTGGAGAGCTGCGTTATGAGAAGGCAAAGAGTGACACGTACATTCACGGCGACGTGAATGGCGACAAGGTCGCGGATTTCACGATCCATCTCGATGACAGAGTCAGCCTCTCGAAAAGTTACTTCGTCCTTTAATCGCTGAAAGCCGGATGAAACTACACATCCGGCTTTCCTATCGCCCGCGTGTCTCCCGAAGGCTGCCCCTCGTGTTATCGTTCCGCTCCAGTCGTTTTGGACTATGCCTGACCCTGACCGCTCTCGCGACGCTGGTATCGTCCGCCAACGCGCAAGAGGCGACACCCAGCGCT
This sequence comes from Microvirga sp. GN3, assembly GCF_055792825.1. Taxonomy (NCBI): domain Bacteria; kingdom Pseudomonadati; phylum Pseudomonadota; class Alphaproteobacteria; order Hyphomicrobiales; family Methylobacteriaceae; genus Microvirga; species Microvirga sp. GN3. Next base: position 22,428 of record NZ_JBVVAK010000123.1, on the reverse strand, counting down.
CCAGCTGACGATACGACGATTGACCTCGACGCGATCACGGTCACGGCGACCAAAGCGGGGGAACGCGTATACGAATCTTTGTCGGCATCGAGCGTCATTGGCCGCGAACGAATCGAAACGCAGATCCAGCCGAGCAGCACAGCCGATGTCTTGCGCCTGATTCCGAGCGTCACGACCCAATCGGCTCCGGGAGATCCAGGCATCGGCATCAATGTTCGAGGCTTGCAGGATTTCGGCCGCGTGAATGTTCTCGTCGATGGGGCGAGGCAGAATTTCCAGCGCGAAGGACATTCGGCCAAAGGAACCTTCTATTTCGATCCGGAGATGATGAAGTCCGTCGATGTCACACGCGGGCCGGCTTCATCGATTTACGGGTCCGGGGCCATCGGCGGTGTCGTAAGCTTCACGACAATCGATGCAGGCGATGTTCTGCCGGATGGAGCCCATGTCGGCGGACGGGTCAAGGGGGCCTGGGAAACGAATGGAAATACCCCGCTTCTCCATGGAGAAGTCGCTGCGCGCCCGAGCGCGATGTTCGATCTTCTCGGGGCCGCGACTTGGCGCAATGCCGGCGATTACAGATCCGGTGATGGCTCCACGGTCGACTATACGGCGCAGGAACTCCTCTCTGGCCTATTCAAGACCCGTATCCGCCCGACATCCGATCAGGAACTGACGCTATCGGCTTTGCGGATCACGGATGACTTCGAAAACGGTCTTTCGACTCTCTACCGAACGCAGGCTGTGGCCGACACATTCACAACGGGATACCGGTGGACACCGGATTCTCCGATTTGGGACCTGAGCGCCAAGGTCTATTTCAGCGGCACGAACGTGAAACAGACCACGCTTGAGGGGATCACGGCAGGTGCCGTCAAGACCTTTGACATCGGCACCGTCGGGCTCGATCTCTTTAATACGTCCCGTTTCGATGCCGGAGCGTTCCGCCACGAGCTGACCTATGGCGGCGATCTCTTCCAGGACAACGTCGAGACGAAGGATCCCTTCGGTGTAAGCGACAAGCTGACCCCTTCGGGCGAGCGTTTCGTCTATGGCGCATTTATCCAGGATCGTGTGATGTTCTCCGAGTGGCTCGAGGCCATCGGTGCCCTGCGATATGACTCCTATCGCCTGACAGACGATGACATCGAAAATGAGGGTTCTCGGCTTTCTCCCAAGATCACAGTCGGGATCACGCCCTGGCAGCCGGTGACCTTCTATGCGAGCTACGCGGAGGGCTATCGCGCTCCGGCATTGACGGAAACCTTGATCGATGGATTTCATCCTCCACCGCTCAGCGCCGGACGTTTCTTTCCCAATCCTAATCTAAAGTCTGAGATTGCCCATAATTTCGAAGGGGGCGTCAATCTGCGTTTCGATAATCTTATCGTGGAGGAAGATCGTCTGCGCATGAAGCTCGGTATCTTCCACAATCGTGTGGACGATTACATCGAGCAGGTTTTCACGCGGTTTCCCATCCCAGGAGGCTATCAGTATCGGAACATTGCCGAAGCGGTTATCGACGGTTTCGAAGCCGAAGGGATCTACGATGCCGGTTCCTATTTTTTTTCGGAATCGCGGGCCATGTTCTCCGCGGTAGGAATAGCCGCACCAATGAAGATCTCGTCAAAGTGCCACCGAACCGCCTGACGACTACCTTGGGCTTTCGCAGATACGACGGCCGGGTCGAGTTCGGGACCCGCGTGTCGCTCGTTGGCGCCAAGGACAATGCGGAAGATTTTGGCTTCGTCGGCGATCCTTATGCCGTGGTCGATCTCTTTGCCAATTGGAGAGCCAACGAGCGAGTGACCGCGGGTCTCATCGTCGAGAACCTCTTCGACCGGCAACACACCGAATATTTGAATGGAAATCCGAGTCCTGGCTTCAGCGCCAAGGCATCGCTGTCGGTCAAGCTTTACTGAACACGAGAAGAGATGCGTCGCGCGTGGGATGAGCCACGCTGCTTTGAGGAGGTAGGCATGACAATCACTATCAAGTTGACCGCAAGCAGCTCTAACAAAGGCGTGAGCTTCAATAGCTATATGAAAAGCTATTTCAAAGATTTCTCATTTGAAGGCTGGCCGTATATTCTCGGCGGTTCGGGAGAGTTTAAAGGAACCCAGATTGTCCTTCTTGACAATATGAATGGCCGAAACACCAAGACCATCGTTCTCGATGGCCGTTCCATTTCCTATGATCTTGCGAAGCATGTCGTCAGTGGAACTGTCAATACGGTGCGCCTTGGTACCCTCGGGGACAGCTACAAGGCTTCGGGGGAGTTTGCCGAGGATTCAGCAGGGCGAATCATGAAAGTCTCGGCGCAGGTGCAAATCTCTGGATTGGCGATTGCCGGAACCGAATTCCACTCGCTGATCTCGGGGCTTATGGGAGGCGTCAGCTCGACTCGGAAGGCCAATCCGGCAGTTCTCAACGCGGCGATTGCCGATGAAACCCAGAACCTTATCGGATCGAGTGGCAGCGACAGCTATACTGGAACCCGTTTCAGTGATCGGATCACGGGCAACGGCGGCAACGATACACTGCTGGGTGGGAACGGCAATGATCGCATCAAGGGCAGCGCCGGCCATGACAAGTTGACAGGTGGAGCTGGGGCGGACGATCTCTGGTGCGGCGAAGGAGCCGATACTTTCACCTTCAAGTCAGTCGGGGACTCGACAGTCAAAACTAGCGGGCGTGACACGATTTTCGATTTCTCCATCCAACAGAAGGACAAGATCAATCTGTCGTCGATCGACGCGAACACCCTCACAGGTGGCAACCAAGCCTTCGAGTTCATCGGCACTCAAGCCTTCAGCGGAAAGGCCGGGGAACTGCAATACAGGAAGGCATCCAGTGATACCTATGTCTCCGGTGATGTGAACGGCGATAAGGTTGCAGATTTCATGATCCATTTCGACGATGCCATCGATTTCAGCCAGAGCTACTTCGTTCTATAGGTTTCTGCTATAAGCAGAGGGTTAGGACGGCCATTGTCTCTCAATTACCTTGTGCGGGTCGTTGATTGGCCCGCCTTTCCCTGTTGGCAACGCTGTAAACTGCGCGCGAATTCATCGCCTAGGTGCCTCTTGTAACATAGATGCGAGATATTCTTCTTGGAGCCGTATGAGCGTGTGACGGCAATTCCAGATCGCGGAAGTCCCGAGAACCGGGAAGAGACGACAACTCGGTGATCACTCAAACATGGCCGCATCTGTAGCAGAGTTTGGCAGTTATTTGTCTCAGTCTCTGAGATTTCATTCCGGTAGGAAAGGATTTGCGAAAGAGCTATGATCCCTTAAACACAAGGGTTCAGCTGTGTACCAGTCCCGGGACGGCGCCAGTGTTTTCGACATCTGGATCGACGCCGTCGAGGCGTCGGGGAGTCGCTCTGACCCTGAAGCATCCATTGTCTTTCCAGATAAGGACATTCTCTTCACCGCGGATTTCAAAAAGTCCGGGGCCGATCTTGTCCTGGTGAGGCAGGAAACATCGGCAGTGATCCTCGATTACTTCAGGGGCGACCGGCGCCTGAACATCACGACACCGGAAGGTGCGATTTTGACAGGAGAGACTGTCGAGGCACTGGCAAGCTCCGATTTGCAAGGACAATATGCCCAGCTCTCGAACACTGCCGCTGTGCGTGCTCCAATCGGTCGGGTCGAGAAAGTGTCTGGAACTGCGACAGTCCTGAGAAATGGTGTATCGATTGAGTTGCAGGTTGGGGACATGGTCACCAAAGGCGATGTCGTTCAAACAGGCGCTAGTTCCTCATTGTCGATCAAATTCAATGACGGAACGGTCTTCAGCCTGTCGGCCAGCGCCCGAATGGTATTGAATGATATGGTCTATGCTGCAGATTCGAGCTCGAATTCTGCGCTTTTCACTCTCGTTCAAGGCCTCATCGGATTTGTCGCAGGTCGGATTGCCAAGACGGGCGATCTCAAGGTCGACACTCCCGTCGCGACAATGGCGATCAGGGGAACGGCCGTACAAGCAGAGGTCGCCGCTTTCAGTGGAGCGACGCGATTTTCGCTCCTCACCGAACCTGATGGAACAGTCGGCTCGTTCCTGCTGCTGGACAAGGGTAACCCATCTCGCGTGATCGCATCGATGTCGGATGCGCGGACCTCGACGCTCCTGACACCCATAGCGGGTTCCGAGCCGCGCATCACGCAGATCACGAAGTCAGGCGACGACATCAGAGGCGAAAGCGATTTTGTCAGAGATCTCTTCCAAGTATTTTCCCCTGAACCTCGTCAGAGGAGGGGGAGCAGCGATTTCGAAGACGCACCGATCATTCCGGTAAACTTGCCTCAACCCGTCGATCTGCCCGATTCATCACAATTCGTCGTCGTTATCCCCGGCGGGCAAGGAAACGCGCTATCCCGCAATGCGCTTCCAGGCCTCACACCTGTGCTCGCGCCGGTCCGTGGCAGAGCTATCGAGGATGGACCGCTCACACAGCTCGATGCGTTGCCGGGTAATGTCACGCCGGGGGAGGCAACCACTCCACCTGTGATCGTACCAGCCACGCTGCCGCCTGGTGTACGATATCTCGAGAGTTCGCGAACTTTCTCGTTAAATCCCTCCCATCCGGCTTATCAGCATCTGGGAGAGGGTGAATCCGAGACTGTCACTATCAATTATGCTCTGCTGAGTGATGATGGCACCCGGATTCCGGCATCGATCTCCTGGACCATCACTGGTCGGAACGACGCCCCAGTTGCCGCGGGAGATCGCATTGGCGATGTGGACGAGAGCGGACGCAGAACCCTGACTGTTCGTGTCAATGACCGCGATGTGGATGGCGACTCTGTCAATATCATTCATTGGACAACGCCGCTCGAAGGTTCCATTATCCGCAACTCATCCGGAGAGCTCATTTTCGATCCTGGTAACGAATTCAAGGCTCTCAGCGCCGGAGAGACGGCAACGGTGACTTTCGCCTATACGATTTCCGACACCAAGGGCGCGACCGACACTGCGAATGTCACCTTGCAGGTCCGAGGGACGGGAACGTTCTCATCGCCTCATAAGTCCGCTTTGAGCACTGGAATTCTCGAGTTTAACGACCAGCCGGTCTCGCTCGCCATCAGCGCACCATCCGCAACGACAACTGCAGCTGCGAACCTCGATCTGATCATCGGCCTCGGCCCGGTTCTGCAGCCGCAGATGAACATCCTTTATCTGGTCGATATTTCGGGCAGCACGTCGGCAGCATTCGAGGGAGTGCCTGTCGGCGATCTGAATGGCGATGGTCGCACGAATACCATTCTCGACGCGGAAATTGCGAGCCTGATCGCATTGACCGAACGGATCAGGGGATTGGGCTTCTCTCCGGCTGATGTCACGGTCACTGTGATTCCCTTCAATGGCAGCGCCGACCCTGCCGAAGCGACGGACGGAGGTATCGTGAACGCGGCAACATTCAGTCTTGGAGCCGCGGGCGAAGAGACGATTGCGGCCCATCTGAGAGGACTTATTGCAGATGGAGAAACGAACTTCGCAGATGCCTTACGAGCAGCTAATGAAAGATTGCAGGGTATGGATCAGGGAGGCGAGAAGAACTTTCTGTACTTCCTGTCGGACGGCAACGGACGGGGCTTGATCGACGCTGAGTTGGCGACGCTGAACGACGTCCATGGGGCGAAGATAACCGCTCTCGGTGTCGGTGAGAATGCGAGCCTTTCCCAGCTGAATGACATCGACAATACGAGTGGGGCTTCCCTTCTGACCTCTCCCGACCAGATTGACGTTTCCATACTTGGGGCACCGCTTCCAAGCGGCATGGTTGCCGACCTCGATGTCTTTATAAATGGGATGGAAATCCCTGAGATCGGCCCGGAGGATCTCGTCTGGGCATCCAACGGGCTTTCCCTCGATGCATCTGTTGGTGGCCTGAGAAGGCTTGTGGGCGATGGGAACTCAGTGCTGGCGAGTGTCACCTTTGCGAGCGGGGAAGTGCTTACGACAGAGTTGACCATTGCAGGCGCTCTGCCCCGTTCCACAGACTTCATCCTATGAGGGAACCATGCCGTGGCTGCCAAGTATCTTCAACTCATTCTATGAGCGCCAAAGCCGACAACTGAAGCGGTTGCGGCTCTTATCAGTCAAGAGAAGCATTACCGCAGCACGGACAAGCGACTCTGCGGAGCGGCCACTGTGATTGCTCTTCTGAAGGGATTGCGCCGTTTCGGGATCGGACGGATCGTCGCTCTTCTGCTTCTCGTTACCCTTCTTGCATTGCGTGTCTGGGATCCGGGACCTATCGAAGCCCTTCGTCAAAAGTCCTTTGATATCTATCAGGTCATGTATCCTCGAGCTGAGCGCCAGGATCTTGTCAGTGTCGTGGATATAGACGAGCGGAGCCTTCTGGCTTTGGGACAATGGCCGTGGCCGCGTACGGTCATGGCAGATTTGGTCTCCCAGGTCGCCGAGCTTGGCGGGACGGTTATCGGCTTCGACGTGCTTTTCCCGGAGGCGGATCGCAGTTCCCCGGAGGTTGCTGCTACAACTTTCCGAGAATTGGACGATGTCACAAGAGAGAGCCTACAACGTCTCCCTAGCAACGATACCGTTTTCGCCGATGCCATTCGGGCTTCCAAAGTCGTACTCGGACAATCAGGTTATCGCGTCTCAGGGACGGCATCTGTTGCGCGGCCAGCTGCTCAGACGCCAGTCGCCACTCTTGGCCCGGATCCTCGCTCTTTCCTCGTCGATTTTCCGCGTCTACTGCGAAATCTTCCCGTTCTGGACGACGCAGCGCAGGGACATGGCCTCTTTTCGATTACTCCGGAAGGAGATGGCACGATCCGCCGAGTGCCCGTCGTTGCGGTGGCGAATGGAACCGTGGTTCCGTCGCTGTCTCTTGAGATGCTTCGTGTGGCCACCGGCGCAAGTGCCATTCTGATCAAGACGGACTTAAGCGGTGTGCGGAGTGTTGTCGTTCACGATTTCGAAATCCCAACGGACGGCAAGGGCCGGATCTGGCTTCATTTCTCGATGCCGGATCTGAGCAAATACATCTCAGCTATCGATCTTTTGCAGGGAAAAGTACCTACCGAGCGTATCGCGGGAAAGATGGTGTTGATCGGGACCTCTGCCGCCGGGCTTCTCGATCTCAAGGTCACCCCAATTCATCCGGCGCTCCCTGGGGTCGAGTTGCACGCGCAACTCCTCGAAAGTGCGCTCACGCGGTCGACCCTGAGCCGACCGAGCTACACAGCTGTCATTGAGATCGTGCTGGCGCTGCTGTTGAGCCTGATCGTCATCGCATTGGCGCCCAAGGTGAATGCAGGGCCTCTCTTCCTGCTTGGCGGCGTGATCGCCGCCCTTACCTTGGGCGTGTCCTGGTATTGCTTCTCATTCCTTCATCTTTTGATCGACTATAGCTTTCCGCTTACGTCGAGCTTCCTCGTCTATGGGATCCTGATTTGCACGAACTATTTGACTGTTTCCGCGGATCGTCACTGGATCAGGTCGGCATTCAGCCAGTATCTCTCCCCCGATCTGGTTGAGCAGTTGGCGCGCTCACCCGAGAAATTGACTCTTGGCGGGGAGCAGCGCGAGCTGACCGTCCTATTCTCGGATATTCGCGGCTTCACGGCCATTTCGGAAGCGTACAAAGACGATCCACAAGGCTTGACGGCCCTGATAAATCGCCTCTTCACTCCACTGACGAAGGACATTGTGAAGTGTCATGGAACGATCGACAAATATATGGGCGATGCGATCATGGCCTTCTGGAATGCTCCACTTACTGATCCTTCCCATGAAGTAAACGCCTGCGAAGCAGCTCTCACGATGCAGGACAGCCTTAAAGCTCTGAACGCACAGCGTCAGCGCGAGGCGGAGATCGGGCAAGCGGTGCCGCCTCTCCGGATCGGGGTTGGACTGAATACTGGCCTCTGTGTCGTCGGAAATTTTGGATCAGACTTGCATTTCAACTATTCTGTCCTCGGAGACACGGTTAATCTGGCATCCCGTCTGGAGGGGCTTACAAAGCAGTATGGTGTCCCCGTCATCATTGGAGAGAAAACTGCCCAAGCGGTCCGCTCCCAATTCGCAGTCCTGGAACTTGATCATCTGCAGGTCCGGGGCAAGCAGGAACCTGAGCGAATTTTTGCGTTACTAGGGCGAGCGGAAACGGCCGCTGATCCAGGCTTCAGAAATCTGTTAGAGCGGAATGAGGCTATGCTCTCGTCTTATCGATGCCGGGAATGGTCACAGGCCCTGGAGATGATTCTTCTCTGCCGTGAGTTAGGGAAGGATTTTGGGCTCGATGATTACTATGAATTCTATATTCAACGGATCAGGCACCAGATCGATTCCTCGGCGTCGTCCAAGTGACAAGAGCATAGTCCTGCCTATAGGCAGGACGAGGTGGCATGCTCTGCGATCCTGATAGGCAGATTTCCCTCGATTGCAGTCTGACATTCCTGATGCCCCACTTTCACACTCAGGCTCCTCATTCGGCGCTTGCCCTGAAGATCTATATTGTCTGAATGCCGCTGTCTCTCATAACTTCGCTTCGGATCAGATGATCTCGCCGGGCCAAGTCCGGAGCCTTGCGATCGGCATTGGCAGCATCAGTGGCGAGAGCCAATCCAGATGTCAGCTCAGCCTATATTCGAAGCCTCTGTGCCTAAACATCCAGTGTTAGTTAGGACCGGGCAGCCGAGCCAGCCGTAAACACGACCTGGTTGTGGGCAAGTGTGAAGGCAATAGAGATATGCTACATCGCCAGCATCGACAGACTTCCGAATGCTCCGAGGCTTCCGTGAAAGCGATGTGCTCAATACGATGCTGGTACGACGTTTGTTGCATGCAACCCTTCCTTGACACCCTTGGGCTTAGGATCGGCCTTGGGGACCTTCGGCAGTTCGACCTTGACCCGTTGGTACGGGATTTGGCTGAGCATATGGGCGATCAGATTGAGGCGCGCACGTCGCTTGTCGTCGGATGGCACGATGTACCAGGGATTAGCAGGTGTATCCGTGCTGCGCAGCATGTCCTGGTAGGCGAGAGTGTAATCCCACCAGCGCCGTACGGACTCGGTGTCCATCGGACTGAGCTTCCAGTGCTTCATCGGATCCTCGATCCGGTTGGCGAAACGCCGACGCTGCTCGTCCTGGCTGACATCGAGAAAGTACTTGAGAAGAATGACGCCATTCTCTACCACCTCCCTCTCGAATGACGGCACGAGGCGCATGAAGCGCTCGTACTCCCCATCGGTGCAGAACCCCATGACGCGCTCGACCCCGGCTCGGTTGTACCAGGAGCGATCGAACAGCACGATCTCTCCGGCAGCCGGGAAGTGTGCGATGTAGCGTTGGATGTAGAGTTGGCTTTTCTCGCGCTCAGTCGGCGCAGGCAGCGCGACATGGCGGAATACACGGGGGCTGACCCGCTGCGTGATCCGGCTGATCACGCCGCCCTTGCCGGCCGTGTCACGCCCCTCGAACACGACGACGATCCTGGCGCCAGTCGCCTTGACCCAGGTCTGCAGGCGCACGAGTTCGACCTGCAGCTTTCTCAATTCGCTCTCGAACTCTTTTCGTTTCATCCTCGCGTTCTTCATGGGCCGGGAGGTCTCCGTCGTCTCTTCGATTCTTTTCCTCTCCAGTACGTCTTGCCTGCCCATGCCACGCTTCCTCCAGGATCACCTCGGCAATGGATCAAAGTCTGCCTATATCTGAGCGTGCGGAAAATTTTCTTGTCCTCATTAGAAGCACGATCGTCTCCAGACAGTGTGGACGATCATCCCGTAAAATCTCCGGCCGGGCTTGATCTTTTGAGACATCGTGTTGACCCGATGGGACGAGGGTGAGCGATTTCCGTTGAACCCATCCGGGATGCCGATTAACCTATGTTGGCTTGATGCAGGTCAAAGTTGTTGTGTTCGATGACTTCTATCTCGCAGTTTCGCGCCCCTTTCTAGACTTCTGCGAGGCGGCCATGATGACCAAGAACATCGTGCTTCCGTCCACGAGTGCCAGCCCAGAGAGTTCTAAAGCGACATCGGCTGTCCTAGCCGGGCCGGAGCGAACGCTTCCGCCCGGCTATATCCACTTGGGCGTCGCCAAGGAGATCGTTCCGTCGCTGCGGGACTTCGGTATCGAGCCGGATCCGATCATCTGTGAGGCAGGACTCAATCCACTCGTTTTCGATGACGGGTCAAATGTCATTCCACATGCCGCTCTGGGGCGGCTGCTCACGTTGTGCGTGACCCGCACGAACTGCCCGCATTTTGGGTTCCTAGTCGGCAAGCGTGCCACGATCCTGTCACTCGGGATGGTAGGGCGGTTGATGCAGCATTCGGAAACGATGGGTGATGCCGTGCGCGCCCTCGTGTCGAACCTGAGCATCCAGAACAGGGGTGCCGTACCATCGCTCGCGATCAGCGGCGACACGGCCATATTCACGTACTCGGTCTACCAGCTGGAGATCGAGAGTGCCGAGCAGATCTCGGACGGGGCCATTGCTGTTGCAATCAACGCTCTGCGCACGCTTTGCGGACTGCAATGGAATCCGATTGAGGTGTTGTTGCCCCGGGCAGCGCCCGTCGATCAGGACCCGTACCAACGCCACTTCCGCGCGCCCGTCAGGTTCAATCAGGAGATCGCAGCCATTGTTTTTCCTGCTCGGGATCTGGATATACGAATTGCCGGAGCCGATCCGATGCTACGGGCCATGCTGGAGGAGCGGATCAATCAGTTGAAAACCGGCTCGGGTTCCGAGTTCTCGGACGATATTCGACGGTTGCTGCGCACGCGACTGACGAACCACCGCTGTTCGGCCGACGACATCGCTCATCTTCTGGCAATCCATCGCCGCACCCTGAACCGCCGCCTGAAGGTTGGAGGGATGGGATACAGGGCTATCACGAACGAGATCCGCTTTGAGATCGCCCGTCAGCTGCTGGAGGATACCGAGGTACCACTCGGCCAGATTGCGGCTGCCCTGGGTTATTCCGAGGCCAGTGCCTTCACCCGCGCTTTCCGGCGCTGGTCGGGGCAGACGCCGACCACCTGGCGGGCCGAAGGACGCCCTGTGTGAAGCAGGATCGCCCAAACTGTCAAGAGATTGCATCCGACCATCCGAGCCGATCTCACCTCGCCGACGCGATCGAAGGCTTAAGTCGAGGCCGGATTTACACCGGACAACGCTGAAGAATTTGGGGGCAAGACCCGCATTCGGTTCACAAGTGTCAAGAGAAAGTCCCAAGCGATCAAGCAAACGGCCTCAGCCTGCCTAGGGTAGACCCAGCGCGACAATGCAAGGTTCGCCAGACAGGAGGAGGGGAGCGATGGAGATACAATCCGTCGATCAGGCCAAGGACCTGCAATCCCGCGATGCAGTTGGCTCCCTCACCGAGGATCTGCGCCGAGTGTTGCGGACCGAGCTTCTCCGCGACAGCTGCTCTGCCGCCGGGATCGCACGCCTGTTCTCGATGCATCGCCGCACCTTGCATCGGCACCTGCGCCATGAGGGGCTCGCTTTCCGGCAGGTGGCCGATGAGGTCCGCTATGAGATTGCCTGCGAATTGCTAGCGCGGACGGATATGGCGCTGAGCCAAGTTGCGGCCGCGTTAAAATATTCGGAGCTGAGTGCCTTCACCCGTGCGTTCCGGCGCTGGTCCGGACAGACGCCGTCGGCGTGGCGTGCTAGCAATCGCCTTGTGCGTATGCCGAACCGACTTCGCAATCCGACTGTCTCGCGTCAGGCAAAGGATAGTTAAGGCTTGTGGCTGGGCCGTTCGGTATCGTGCCCGAGACCGACGAGGATCCCGCTCATTTCCCGCGCGGTGTCCTAAACTGTCAAACCGGTGGCTCAATGGGTCAAGCAGGATATTCGGGACGGGCCATACTCCCTCCAACGACAAGCCGGGCCATTGCGAACTTCGGTTCAAACTCGTTCCTGGACACTCAAGGGGCACACCCGGCATCTAAGCGCGACGGCCCGTCGCGAGCGCAGCGCGGAGGCTATCATGGCGGTTGCAGTTCCGACTCATGACGCAGCTCAGCAGGGCCAGCGGCACGACAAATATGACCGGCTCGTCGCGGTTGCTCAGTCCCTGCCGAGGCTGAAGGTCGCCGTGGCGCATCCCTGCGATGCCGCCTCGTTGAGCGCCGTGTTTGAAGCGGCCGGGCTCGGCCTGATCGAGCCGACCCTCGTCGGGCCGCAGGCCAAGATCAGAGCTGCCGCGGAGGCGCTCGGCAAGGATATCTCCGCGATGCGCATCGTCGACGCGCCGCACAGCCATGCGGCGGCGGAGGCGGCTGTCGAGCTTGTGCGGTCCGGCCAGGGGGAGGCGCTGATGAAGGGCAGTCTGCACACGGACGAGATCATGGGTGCTGTCGTTCGCCGCGAGGGCGGGCTGCGCACGGCCCGCCGGATCAGCCACTGCTTCGTCATGGACGTCCCGACCCACGACACGGCACTCATTATCACCGACGCCGCAGTGAACATCGCACCGACCCTGGAGGACAAGGTTCACATCGTCCAGAACGCCATCGATCTCGCAAAGGCGCTGCGGGTCGACCCGGTGCGCGTGGCGATCCTGTCGGCGATGGAGACCGTCAACCCGAAGGTCCCTTCGACCATCGAGGCTGCGGCCTTGTGCAAGATGGCTGACCGCGGGCAGATCACGGGCGGGATTCTCGACGGTCCGCTCGCGCTCGACAACGCCATCGATCTTGGCGCCGCGAAGATCAAGAAGATCGAGTCGCCGGTGGCTGGCCAGGCCAATGTGCTCGTGGTGCCGGACCTCGAGGCCGGCAACATGCTGGCGAAGAGCCTGACCTTCCTCGCCGATGCCGATGCCGCCGGCATCGTGCTCGGCGCCCGTGTTCCGGTCATCCTCACAAGCCGGGCGGACTCGACGATCACGCGGCTGGCCTCCTGCGCCGTGGCCTCGCTCGTGGCCGAGGCGCAGCGAACAAGGCTCGCCATCCCGGAGGTCTGAGCCATGACGCCCGTCCTCATAGTCCTCAACGCCGGGTCATCGAGCCTCAAGTTCCAGGTCTACGACATGTTCGACGGCATGGAGCCGCAGCTCGTCTGGAAAGGCCTCTATGAAGGTCTGGGAGGCTCCGCGCATTTCATCGTCAAGGGCGTCGATGGAAAACTCTTGGATGAGATGACCTGGAGTTCCGGCGAGCAGATCAGGCACGAGGAGGCACTGATGCACCTCGTCTCCTGGTTGAGCCAGTTTCGGGAGGAGCGCAAACCCGTGGCCATCGGGCACCGGGTGGTTCATGGTGGCGAGGCCTTTTCACACCCGGTGCTGGTCGACGACTCCGTCATTCAGAGGCTTGAGGCGCTGGTGCCGCTCGCTCCCTTGCATCAGCCCCACAACTTGGAGCCGATCCGGATCGTCCGCCAGCGCCTGCCGGGGATGCCGCAGGTGGCCTGCTTTGACACCGCGTTCCACCAGACGCAACCCGACATCGCAAGCCTGTTCGCCCTGCCGCGCGAGATGCGCGAACTCGGTGTGCGGCGCTACGGCTTCCACGGCTTGTCTTACGATTACATCGCGTCCGTGCTGAAGGACTACGACCCGCATCTAGCGAAGGGGCGGGTGATCGTCGCCCATCTCGGCAACGGTGCGAGCCTGTGCGCGCTCAAAGGTGGCGTCAGCGTCGCGACGACCATGGGCTTTTCCGCCCTCGACGGCCTGCCGATGGGAACCCGCTGCGGCGCCGTCGATGCCGGTGTCGTGTTCTTCATGCTGCGAGAGATGAGGCTCAGTCCGGATGAGGCCGAGAGTGTGCTCTACAAGAAGTCAGGGCTCCTCGGGGTGTCCGGCATCTCGAACGATATGCGGGTGCTGCGCTCCAAGGCGGCGAGCGATCCGAACGCCAGACGTGCCATCGACCTGTTCGTCTACCGCATCACCCGCGAGATCGGGTCGCTCGTGGCGGCGCTCGGCGGCATCGACGGACTCGTGTTCACGGCCGGGATCGGCGAGAACGACGTGGCGACCCGGGCGGAGGTGATTGCCGGTCTCACGTGGGCCGGTTTCAGCCTCGACGAGGCCGCCAACCGCGCCGGCGGCCCGCAGATCTCATTCGGCTCCGGGCCCACCGCCTGGGTCATTCCCACCAACGAGGAACTGGTGATCGCCCGGCAGACGCGGAGCGTGCTCGGCGCCGCGCGGGCAAGGCTCGCATCCTGAACAGGGAGATTGACGTTATGGAGACAGCGCAGACCAAATCTGAAGCAGGGCAGGCCGGGCATGAACTCGCCGACGAGACATTCATGTCGGCGGCCGATCTGCGGAACTACATGACTGAGATGCAGATGGCGAAAGCCACGAAGTCGCTCGACGGTATGGATCGGGCCGAGAAGGCCCGTCAGGACCTGATCAAGCGGATGTCCGAGCCGCTCGAGCTCACGCCCGAGCAGTTGAGGGATATTCTCGTGCCGCTGAAGGCGAAGCTGCGCGCGGCGGCGGAGCGCGGTCAGACCGAGTTGATGGTGATGCGCTTCCCCAATGCCATCTGCACGGACCACGGGCGGGCAATCAACAATGCGGACCCGACTTGGCCTGAAACCCTGACCGGACGTCCGCGCCAGGCTTACGAATTGTGGCGCGATCAGCTCCGGGCGGCCGGCTTCAAGCTGAACGCGATGATCATCGAATGGCCGGGCGGTATGCCGGGCGATGTCGGCTTCTTCCTCAAGTGGGGCGAAACCAAGCAGTAGCGCCAAACCACCGGACGGCAGCCATGCAACGGATCGAACAGACGAACACGGTCACTCAGGATGGGCTGCAGGCCCGCCTGGGCGAATTCACCAATGTGCAGGTGAGGATCGCGCAGGTCTACCAGGAGCGATGCTCGAACGCCTTCCAACGCTATGTTGCGGCGGTGAAGGCCGCGAGCGAGCCCTGGCAGGAAGGCGATGCCCGCCCGGCGACGCCCCTCGATTTCTGGCGCGATGCGAGTGCCTATTGGCTCGACTTTACCCAGAGATCGATCCTGTTCTGGGACACGCTGCGCCAGCGCGGCAACAACTGGCTTGAGCATGAGAAGGCCGGCAAGCCGCCGCTGCTGGACTTTGACTGGGAGATGATTGCGGATGCCCGCACCTTCGAGCATCCGGCAAACTACGCCCTTGTGCGCATCGTTCCGCCCGACGGCGTCGAGACTGACCCGGATCGCCGCCCCTTCGTGATCATCGATCCGCGGGCCGGTCATGGGCCGGGCATCGGTGGGTTCAAGCAGGACTCGCAGGTCGGTGTGGCGCTCAAGGCGGGGCATCCGGTCTATTTCGTGATCTTCTTCCCGGAACCGATGCCCGGCCAGACGCTTGCAGATGTGTCCCGCGCCGAGGCGGAGTTCCTCCGCATCGTCGGCGAGCGCCATCCAAAGACTCGCAAGCCGGTCGTGGTAGGCAATTGTCAGGGCGGCTGGGCCTCCATGCTGGTCGGCGCCATTGAACCGGACCTCGTCGGGCCCATCGTGATCAATGGGGCGCCGATGTCCTACTGGGCTGGCAACGATGGCGAGAACCCGATGCGCTATGCCGGCGGCATCCTCGGCGGCACCTGGCCCGCGCTTCTGGCGAGCGATCTTGGTGCAGGCAAGTTCGACGGTGCGTATCTGGTCGAGAACTTCGAATATCTCAACCCATCCAACACCTATTTCGACAAGTACTACACGCTGTTCTCGAAGATCGACACTGAGCCGGAGCGCTTCCTCGAATTCGAGCGCTGGTGGGGTGGCTTCTTCCTGATGGGACGAGATGAGATCAAGTGGATCGTCGAGAATTTGTTCGTCGGCAACAACCTCGCGGATGGCGATGCCGAATGGTCCGAAGGCCGCGCCTTCGATCTGCGGGCGATCAAATCGCCGATCATCCTGTTCGCGTCGCTGGGCGACAACATCACCCCGCCGCAACAGGCCTTCAACTGGGTGGCCGATCTCTATCCCACCACGGAGGCGCTCAAGGCAAATGGGCAGGTGATCGTCGGCCTGATGCACAAGAGCGTCGGCCATCTCGGCATCTTCGTGTCCGGCGCGGTCGCCAAGCGCGAACATAGCCAGATCGTCGACCTGATCGAGTACATCGAGCATCTGCCGCCGGGCCTCTACGGCATGCAGGTGGAGGAGCAGAAGGTCGACGGAAGCGTGCGTTACGACGTGATGCTGACGGAGCGGCGGGTCGAGGACTTGCAGGTTCTGCAGAAATATGGCCGCAAGGACGAGGCGCCGTTCAAGGCGGTTGAAGCCGCCTCCGAGACCCTCACCTCCACCTACGAGACCTTCGTTCATCCCGTTCTCGCCCCAATGGTTTCTCCGGCTGCCGCAAAGGTTGCGAGAACCTTCAATCCCCAGCGGGCGCAGCGCTGGGCGGTGTCCGATCTCAATCCCTTCCTGTGGCCGCTCAAGAGCATGGCTGAGATGGCCAGGGCGAACCGGACGCCACGCGACAATGACGGCCCGATGGCGGCAATGGAGCGCTGGACTGCAGCTGTCACTTCCGCCTCATGGGATTTCTATCGCGACCTGCGCGATGCGTCAGTGGAGAATTCCTTCTTCCGCATTTACAGCCCAGCCAGCATCGGCATGGCCGCGCAGGACAAGGAAGCCGGAGCGGAGGCACCCATCGACATAAGGAGCGCTCCCCTGGTCAAGGAGGCACTGTCGCATATCGAGGACGGCACTCGCACGGCGGGACTTGTCCGCGCGGCCCTCCTGCTGATGAAGGTCGGCACGGGACGGCGCCGACTCTCGGCCATGAAGCGGGCGCGTGAACTCGTCGGTAAGGATGTCGGCTTGCTGGACATGCCAACGGACGATGCACGGGAGATCATCCGCAGGCAATCCTACATCGTCGACCTGGAACCGGAGAAAGCGCTGGCCGCCCTTCCCAAGCTTCTGCGGACACCTGAGGACAGGCGCATCGCCCTCGATCTTCTCGGTCGTCTGGAAGGCAGGATCGAAGCCAATGCCCAGCAGGTTGCCCTGCTGGGCGAGATCCGGCGCCTCCTGTTCGACGACAGGGTGGAAGGCATGACGAAAGCCGAGCCCATTACTGTGACACTGCTCGAGGAAGATGCCGACGACCGCCCGGGAACGATGCCGCGGCAACGAGCCACCCGGCGTGCCAGCGACAACCGACGTACGAGGTCAAGCTCATGAACGATTATCCGACCGAATTGCCCAAAGTCGCCCTTCAATCGAAGATCCTGCACGGCAAGCGGGCCCTCGTCATCGGAATCGCGAACGAGCATTCGATCGCCTATGGCTGCGCGCGGGTCTTCCGCCAGCTCGGGGCCGACCTCGCAGTCACCTATCTCAACGAGAAGGCCAAGCCCTACGTCGAGCCCTTGGCGAAGGAGCTCGGCGCGTCGATCCTCGCACCTTGCGATGTGGGGCGCAGCGGCGAGCTCGAAGCCGTCTTCGGGGAGATCCGCGAGACCTGGGGCAGCCTCGACATCGCGCTCCATTCCATCGCCTTCGCGCCGAAGGAGGATCTGCAGGGCCGTCTCGTCGACTCATCCGGTGAGGGGTTCAAGGTGGCCATGGACATCTCCTGCCACTCGTTCATCCGCATGGCCCGCTTGGCCGAGCCGCTGATGAAGGAGGGCGGCACGCTGCTCGCAATGAGCTATCACGGCGCCAACAAGGTCGTCCCGAACTACAACCTCATGGGCCCGGTGAAGGCGGCGCTGGAGAGCGCCGTGCGCTATCTCGCCTATGAGCTTGGCGACAAGCATATCCGCGTACACGCCGTGTCTCCCGGGCCTCTGAAAACCCGGGCGGCGTCGGGACTGAAGGATTTCGACGTTCTCTTGTCCGAAGCCATCGAGCGCGCACCTATAGGCGAGCTGGTTGATATCGAGGATGTCGGCCTCACCGCAGCGTATCTGACCACACCTTTTGCGCGGCGGCTGACCGGGACGACGACCTATGTCGATGGCGGGCTCAGCATCATGGCCTGATGGATGCGCTCTGATGAATTGAAGAACAACGGAAAGAGTCGATGACGTCCAGCCTCTCACTCTTGAAACGATCCATAGGTATCGTCACATGACAGCATCGCTAAATCCTGCCGCGCCTCATCACTTGCCGATTTTCATCACCGCGCCCGGCGAGACCGATGTCCTGATGGTCGTCATGGCGGTGGTACTTTTGCTGGCGGTGCTGGCCGTCGGTCTTCTGTTCCTTCGCCTGCACACTCTGCCCGAGCGGATTGCGCATCGGTCCCACAAGCTGCAATTCGAGATCGTCGCCGTGCTGGGGCTTCTCGCCCTGTTCACGCATATTCATGCTTTCTGGGTGGCGGGCCTGCTGCTTGCCTTGATCGACATTCCCGACTTCGGCAATCCGCTTCGCAGGATCGCGGGTTCCGTCGAGAAGATGGCCGGCCTGAAGCCCGGTGAAGGTGCGGTCGAAACGCCGGAAGAATTGGGGAGTGCGCCGACGCCATCCGACGAGTCTGAGGAGAAGGTGGTCGACGTGCCGCAGACCGTGGCCCCGTCCAGGCTGCCGAAGGAGAAGATCCATGCTTGAGCTTCTCTTCTGCTCCCTGCTGACGATCCTGCCGGATTATCTCTATCGTCGCTACGTCCAGGGAAAGCGGATCGGCAAGGAAATCACGCTCTTCTCGATGTGGTTCGAACTGCGCTGGGGCCTCATCACCTGCCTGATGCTGACGATCGGGCTGATCACGGTGATTTTCTACAACCATCCCTCGACAAGCAGCGCGACCCTATTGTTCCGATCCGTTCCGATCGTGTCCGAGACCAACGGGCGCGTGGCCGAGGTCTATGTCGGCCTGACCGGCGAGGTGAAGCAGGGCGCGCCGATTTTCCGGCTCGATAGCTCGACGCAGGAGGCTGCGGCCGAGGCCGCCCGGCGCAAGATCGCTGAGGTCGAGGCGGCGCTGGTCGTAGCGCGCTCCGACGTTGCAGCCGCCGAGGGCCGGATCCAGGAGGCCCGAAGTGCCCACCAGCAGGCGATGGACGAACTGGCGACCAAACAGGAGATCTATCGCCGTAATCCCGGCGCCGTCGCCACCCGGGACATCGAGACACTCCAGGTCGCGGTGCAGGGTCGGCAGGGCAGCATCGATGCGGCCATTGCGGCCAAGCAAGCCGCCGAGGCGCAGATCTCCTCGCTCCTCCCGGCGCAGAAGGCCAGCGCCGAAGCCGCCTTGGCTCAGGCCGAGGCGGAGCTGGCGAAGTCGGTCATTCGGGCCGGAGTCAATGGTCGCGTGGAGCAGTTCACGTTGCGGGTCGGCGATATCGTCAATCCATTCATGCGGCCGGCTGGAGTCCTGATCCCGGAGGGAGCCGGTCGACAGGCCCTGATAGCAGGCTTCGGGCAGATCGAGGCCCAGGTGATGAAGACCGGGATGGTGGCCGAAGCGACCTGCATGTCGAAGCCCTGGACGGTGATCCCGATGGTAGTCACCGGCGTGCAGGACTACATCGCGGCCGGCCAATTTCGCGGCGGCGAGCAATTGATCGACCTTCAGCAGGTGTCCCGGCCGGGCACTATCCTGGTCTTCCTTGAGCCCCTCTACACGGGAGGGCTTGAAGGCGTCACGCCCGGCAGCAGTTGCATCGCCAATGCCTATACCAGCAACCATGACCTGATTGCCTCAGGCCAAGTCGGGGCCGTGCGCGGTTTTGCCCTGCATGCCGTGGATGCGGTCGGGCTTGTCCATGCGATGCTCCTGCGGATCCAGGCGCTCGTGCTACCCATCCGGACCCTCGTGTTCAGTGGTGGGCACTGACGCTGCGCTGATCTTTCCGGAGTGGTCTCCGGCGCAATGACATCAATTTGAAGTAAGTGAAGGGTAGTCTTCGGTTCCAAGGAAAACACACGCTTAAGGAGACTGATCGATGACCACAATGTCGAAGAAGTCCGCAGTTGCGGATACCGTGCGTGGCGTCAATGAGCTCGCTTTTTCCAGCGACAGCGGCCGCGCCTTGGCCAATGCCGCGGAAACATGGTTCGCGACCGCCACCGAATGCCATCGCGAGATGATCGGCTTCGTGTCCATGCGCCTTGAGAAGGACAGCGAGACTTTCCGAGAAATGCTGGCCTGCAAGAATCTGACGGACGTGACGACCATCCAGTCTCGGTGGATGGAGGACACGCTGCGCGATTACAATTCCGAGATGACCAAGATGATGACCATCTACACTAAATCCGCGAATGGCCGAGGCCGTACCGAAGGCTGATGATTATCTATCGCCAAGTGCCGGCTTGAGCCTGAGTAACGGCGGTAGAGCATCGGACCCAAAAGTGGGTCCGATGCTCTAGGAAGTGTAGTTGCCACAAGCAGGCATGGAGAGATGAATTGTTGCCCCGCTGAACGGAGACGACTGGCGGCCGTTTCCCGAGAGAGAAAAGGGGTATTACGAGTGATAGGGTCTGCCTCCGGTCATGTACAGCTGACCACGGCTGCTGGAGCCACTTCCTTTTGAACTGGACGAGCCAACCGGATAGCGGTTGAGATTCTGTGCCGCGATGACAACCTCGACGCGGTTTCGGGCGTTGAGCTTCTGCATCAGGACTGTCATGTAGTGCTTGACCGTCCTTTCAGTAATGCCCAGACCCGTCGCAATTTCCTTGTTGGTCTTTCCGTCGAGCAGAAGTCGAACGATCTGATCTTCACGAGCGCTCAGTTTGAGAGCCTCCATGGCGATCTTGCGCAGTGAAGCGTTCCGAAGGGCCGTGATGACGACGCTTCCAAAGTTGCGCGATACGTATATCTCGCCGGAAAACACGCTTCTCGCGGCGTGAAGAAGTTCGTCCAATGCGCAGGACTTGGAAACATATCCTTGCGCTCCCGCCTCAAGTGCGCTGACCGCGTGCTCTACGCTGGGCTCGGCGGTAAAGACAAGTACTCTAACGTTCGGGTGTTTGGTTTTGATTGCGGCAATTGCCGAAGGGCCACTCCCGGGAAGTGACGTATCCAAGATTATCAGTTCGGGTCGATGCTTTTCTACAATTGCGAGCGCCTCTCGAGAGGTTCTGCCCGTTGCCACGATCTTGAAGTCATTTTGTAATCCCAGGACATGTGTAAGTCCCTCGATGATGATTGGATGATCATCAATCAAGGCAAGCGAGATCAATTGCATAAAATTCTTCCCCCCACACATGCCTGGAACAGGTCCGGATAACCCCAGTGATCCCCGATATGCGCAGCTAAGGAACGTATCCAAGAGCAGGCAGGGCGTCCCTGTCACGGAGGAGCTATTTTATGCTTAGAAGGGATTAACTCAGTGGGGGTATTGAGCGGTGAGGCTTGGTCATGACCAATCTTGTCTGCAGCCGCACGTCTCTTCCACGCGGTATCCTTAAGAAATCGTTGTAATGCAACGACTTTAAAGCCGCGCGTCTGCGTATTGAATTGTCTGATTAAACAACTTCGCTTAGAAAGACGATGCCTTTCTGAACTAAGGTATTGGCTATTATCAGTATAATGTCGATTGCAAGGGGTCTGGTCTCCAATTAAGCTTACGAGCCGTAACTTCTGTTGGGGCTCGTAACTTCTGTTGGGGCTGAAGTGTCAAAATTAGCGCTGCTCGGGCGCGCGAGCATGATCTCTGCAATCGTGAGTCTGGTCCGCCAGTTCAGAATGATGGGTAGCGGCATGGTTGCTGAGAAGAGGAAAAATGGTTGAGAAAATCCGCGTTGCCGTGGTGGATGATCACTCGCTTTTGCGGGCTGGAGTGATCCGGGCACTTGCGCTTGACGATATGATCGAGGTTGTCGGGGAAGGGGCGTCCGCTGCAGATGCGATCGAGCTTGCAAAGAGTTATGAGCCCGATCTCATTCTGCTCGACATATCGATGCCTGGGGATGGGATTGAGGCAGCGCGGGTCATATGCGGCCTGCCAGCCCCACCTCAAGTCGTGATGCTGACGGTGTCGGAGGACGACGACGACGTGACCCGCGCCCTTGAAGCGGGCGCCGTGGGCTATCTCCTCAAGGGCATCAACTCGCCGGAGCTGATCGCTGCGGTGAAAAGCGTGAAAGCCGAAGGTTCCTTTATTTCTCCCAACCTCGCCCTTCGCTTGCTGTCGAGTAAAGCCCGGTCGGAAGCAGATGATCCATTGTCATCTCTTTCAGAAAGCGAGGAACGCACGTTGCGTCTGATGTCCTCTGGTTTCACCAATCGAGAAATTGGTGAGCGAATGAACGTGACTGAAAAGACCATCAAATTCCACGTCGGCAACATATTGAAGAAGCTCAACGTCAAGAACCGTCTCGAGGCAGCCCTGATCGCCAAGAGAGAATGGAGCGAACCATAATATTCAATGGGCCTCTACCGACCTAGTCGTCCGTGAAGAATATTCTATCGGCTTGAGTCACGCGCGTTGCGGCGATGGAGCATATCCGAGCAGCACCAGGACAAGGGCACATAAAATCGCTGCCAGCCATCGCAGCAGGAGCGAGA
>NZ_JBVVAK010000122.1:0-23895 GCF_055792825.1 Microvirga sp. GN3 | reverse complement strand
GCTGGCAGATCGAGGCAGCCCCGGACGAACACACGGAAATGCGGTGATCAACCCGCGCATCAGAGTTTGCTCAACCGTCGTCTTGACGGCTCTGCCTCCGGCCCTGCGCAATCGCTCTATCGTTAAGTGCCCGGATCGTTGCAGGGAGCGCATTGTTGCGTTCAAAGCCTTTGACAACGAACATCAGAGTTGACCTTTGTGGCAGATGATGTTCGCTCCCGCCCCTCTGCACCGCCTGTTCCCGCTCCCCCAGTGTCAACAGGTTCACCGCCGCTACCAGCTTGGCATCCCTGTCCTCAACCCGAAGGATGAACTCGTCGATGTTACCGTCACAGACTTGGTGGAAGGCGTACCAGATCTGGCTGCCGCGCATGTTCATATCGTCGAGGTCGAGGAGCGTAGGGACGGGCGAAAGGGCATGCTGGCAGACTAGGAGGAGAACTTCTGCGCTCCCTGGATCGCCTTCCGCGAGGGTGGCCAAGAGGTTGCCCTTTGTGGCTGTTGCGGACAACCGTGCCCGTTCCGTTTTCACACCCGCCCAATTCCCCGTGATTTGAGGGAGCAGCATACGATCCACGGGGAACTCCGTCTATCCCTCGAAAGGGATCTTTGTCCTAGCCGCGTTGTTTGAAGACGACCTCGTGCAAGGAGGCATGCGTTGTTGCTATCGGCACCACCCTTCTTGGCTCGTTTCCAAGATCAAATCTGACGAATTTTCCTCGGCGCCGAAGAGGCTAAAGGCTCCTCATGTCAGTTACTTACCAAGCCATTGGTGGTCTCTGCTACCGAATGCCGGATCAGAGTCTGGTCCTCGACAGCGAGGCAGCAGAGCCGATCAAAGGATTCAGTGGTCACGGCGCTGGCGCGACAGGAAGTCAGAGAAGCCGGCATTCACCTCCGTTGACCCAGTCCCTTAGGTTCCCACCGGACCAAAACGGCTGAGACCAACCTATGCTATGCTAAAACGTTCTGTATAGCAGGGCAGCATGTCTCCGTCCTTGGCCGCCCTCCTGATCCGTAAGCTCGAGCAGTCCGACACCCTCTCGGACGAGGGAAAGCAGGTGCTCGAATCCGCCATCGCGCGCACAAGGACCTTCGCAGCCCACGAGGATCTGGTGCGCGAGCATGAGCGCCCGTCGTCCAGCACCCTTCTCCTGGAGGGCTGGGCGGCGCGGTACAAGGTCTTGTGCGACGGCCGCCGCCAAATCCAGGCGCTCCACATCGCCGGTGACTTCGTCGACCTGCACAGTTTCCCTCTGAAGATGGACCACAGCGTTCTGGCGCTCACCTCTTGCCAGGCCGCTCTGGTGCCGCATCAGGCTCTGCGCGAGATCACGGACAATTACCCGCACCTCACACGCCTGCTCTGGGCCAGCACGTCATTGACACCGCCAATGGCAGGTGGGGCTGGGGCGCCAATCGGCCACCGAACATCTCGCCCATCTGCTTTGTGAATTGGTCATCCGTCTCCAGGTGATTGGCCATTTGATTATCAGTGCGCGCGTCTCTGCGACAGGCTATTATCTGAACGTGGGAGTTCAGGAACGAGAGGCGTCAGATGCCCCGGTACTACTTCAACACAGCCTTTCCAGGCAGGTTCATCCCGGACCATTACGGGCACGAACTTCCCGACCTCGCCGCGGCCCAAAGCAAAGCCCGCACCTTGGCTCAGCAGATGCTCGCCCGCGGTGACCATTGGCGCAAAGCCGAGTTTTACATCATGAGCGACGGGCAAGAGGTCGCCCGGGTGCCGTTTGCAGGACCTGAGGCGCTTCCTCTGAACGGCCCTGCTGGAATCATGTCGCCTCGGGCGCAGGGGTTGCGGCGCTCGGTTGCGACGACGAGGCAATCAGGCTGATTGCCCTTGAGCCCCCCGCCCAGGGATGCTTCGCTGCTCCCATGAGCGCTGATCGGAATGACGCGCTTCATGGGTGAGGAGGGAGAGGCGGTCGGTCGTGCCGGTCAATCTTCATCGACGCTGTCACGGTACAGACCCGCTGGTCGCGCTCGTCCCGTACCTCGATGACCACGTCAGTGGTATCGCCCTTCGCCAGCCGGCTCGTTCCAATCTCCGCCGCCGAGCGGGCCGCGCCGTGCACGGCGGCGTCCAGGCTGGCGAACTCGGTGCCCTCGTCATCGCGGACGAGTTCCGGCCCATCATAGATGTCGAGATAGTAGCGGGGCACGGCAATCTCCTCTTGCACGGGATGACGCCTGACCCGCGGGAGGGTTTCGACGCTGAGACTAAAAGCCTCCCCTCTGGTCCTGAGGGCAGGCGCTTACGCGCAAGTTACGGCAAGTTACGGTCGGTCACGGTGATTGCTATCCAGTCGGGGCCTGTGCTGCGTCGGCGCCGGGCAGCAGGCGCTGGTAGAGACTTCGGATCTTGCCGTAACATTCGCAGGTGGTCTCTTCGAGCCCGGCCCGATCGATCACGGTGATGCTGCCGCGGCTCTGCCGGATCAGCCCGGCAGTCTGCAGCGTGCGCGTCACCACGCTGACGGTGGAGCGCTGCACCCCCAGCATTTCGGCCAAAATCTCGTGCGTGAGCGGCAAGACCTCCTGATCCGTCCGATCTTGCGCCATGAGGATCCAGCGGCAGCAGCGCGCCTCGACCGGATGCACGGCATTGCAGCTGAGAATTTGAAACGTCTGGGCCAGCAGGGCCTCGCCGTAGCGCTGGAGCAACCGGCGCAGCTTGGGGTTGGCCTTCCGCACCTCCTCCAGGCGCTCGACCAAGATGCGCGAGGCGGTGCCGGCGATATGCACGACGTAGCGGCCGAGGGCTTCCCGCGTCACGAGCGCCCGGCCCAGAACGCCGCCCCGCCCGAACAGCGCCACCTCGACCGTGCCGCCATCCTCCATGATGTTCACGAGCGACACGACGGCATCGTGCGGGAAATAGGCATAGCAGAGGGGATCGCCGGGCTCATAGAGCACTTGGCCGCGCGCCAGCTCCACAAGGTCGAGGTGAGGCTCAAGCGCCGCAAGGTCCGCCGCCTCCAGGCTGGCCAGGAGCCAGTTCGCGCGATGAGTTGCGTCGGGGACCTTAGGCATAGGGAGGATTCCACCCACAAGGCATAACGCGGCTGAGGGCGGATCGGCTCAGCGTGTCCGGTTCCGTCAACAACCTTCTTGGAATCACACCTCCTCAAACAAGTGAAGTCTTCAAGAGGCCAATCACCTGAGCCATCCGGTTGGGCTTCGGGATCACGATGCCTCCGGGCACAGGCTGCATCTGCTCCGCATAGCCTGCCAGAGACAGGACCGGGAGATCCGGGAAGCGCGCGCGGTAGGCTCGAGCCACCACCCGGCCATTGGCCTCCGGCAGACGAATGTCGGTCAGCAGGGCCTCCACGGCGAGGCCCACTTGCAGGAGAGTCAGAGCCTGCCCGCCCCTTGCCGCTGCGAGGACCTCGTATCCGGCCTCTTCTCAGCCCGTCACGGCCATGTCCCGCACGAATGGGTCGTCTTCGACGACTAAAACTGTGATCGGGCTCGGCGGCATGATGGGCGTACTAGGGCGGCTCGCTCACCTCATCAAGCGGATCCGGTGCCATAAGGGTCTTCCGTGAACGACGGCCCGCTGCCGGGTGTTTGCGGTTGAGGCCGCGGCTGAGCCGATCACAAGCCGTCTCGCGGTCGCGAGGGATCGGGGCGGCTCAGGCGCGACCTCTGCCGGGCGGATCGCCGCAATCCAGCGTGAGCTTAGCCGAGGATGTGAAACAGATAAAAGCCACGAAAGCGCACGCCGGTGGCGGCGGCGCGGGCCTGGAAGCCAAGCGGTGGTGTCTCGTACGGGCGAAGTGCCCCATCAAACAGCCAGTCCGCGGCACCGACAAAGCCGGGCACCGGCCGATCCTCGGGCACGGCACAGACGAGCTGCGGCCGGAGCCGGTTGCGGAACAGGTTATAGGTGCAGGTCCGGAGCTCTGCCGTGGCGAGCCGTGGCCGATCGATCACCGTCAAGCTATCCGCCCCCCATGGCTGCGGCCAGCCGGCTGTGCCCCAGGATTTTGGCAGGATTTTGCTCCCGTCCGAGCTAACGGCCCTGGGATCAGCGCGACAACCGGAAAGCAGGGCAGACAGGCCTTGCACACTGCACCTGTGGTGCTGGAGTCCCACCGCCCGGCCGTTGAGCTCCTCCCCTCCCGGTCTTGAGCTTCCCGCTAGAGTGAGACCCGGTCAAGTTGGCCGAGAGGGGTCAGTGCATTGTTGTGAAAGAGAGGCTCGGCCTCCCGCAAAAAGCTGTCCACGCGCGTCAGCGGTCGCCGCGCCCGAAGCCCGGCAGACCCGAAGCCGCCGCGCCATCATCAAGCGCTGGAGGAAAGCTGAGGGCCGGTTCATCGTCTGTCCAGGCTGCGAAGGGCTGATCCCGACATAGCATCCCTGCGCCGTGCCGGCATAACCATTCCAGGAAGGCCTTCTCGCAATGCCGTATTCAGGGTCAGCCGCTATCGCGGCGAGGCCGGTGGGTATGTGCCGGGCAACAGACGCTGATAGACGCGCCGGATCTTGCCGTAGCACTCGCAGGCGGCCTCTTCCAGCCCAGCCCGATCGGTCACCGTGATGCCCCCGCGGCCCTGCCGGATCCGCCCCGCCCTCTGCAGCGTGCGGGTGACCGCGCTCACGGTCGAGCGTTGCACCCCTAGCATGTCGCTCAACAACGCGTGCGTGAGCGGCAACGTCTCCTGCGCTATTGGCCTGAGTTCGCGCAGAACGGCAAGGCCGCGATCACCGTGCGCCAGCTCCTCGGGCACGCGGCCGGACTGGTCCTGGTGGATGAGACGCTGACCCTCGCCAGGATGCATGACCTTGATGACATCGCGCGCCGGCTCGCGCGCCAGAAGCCGGCTTGGCCGCCGGGCACGCGCCACGGCTACCACAGACAGGGAGGTTGTCATGGATCGGTCGGATCACGCTGGACCAAGGACTCCCTCTGAAAGGGTGTTGGGCATCTCCTGATTTTTGTGCATCATGGCCTCACGCACGAGGACAAAACGAGGAAGCTGCCATGGGCTCATCCCTCGGCCACGCCGCGCGCATCGCGCGGGCGCTCGACAGCTCAATGGCGGCGCGCTCGCCCATCGCTGCTTCATGGCATCGGTCTCTCATGCGCTACGGTCTTGACCCACTCGACGCGCGGCCGCCGCTGACCTTGAGCGCCGCCGAGTTGCGCGATGCACGCCAAAGCATAGAGCCTTTGCTTGATTCCGCACAGGCCGCCCTCGATCGGCTGTTCCAGGCTGTAGGCGATGCGGGATGTTGCGTTCTTTTTGCGGATCGCAAGGGCGTGCCGATCGATCGCCGCGGCACCGCCGCGGATGATCGGACTTTTGCCGCGTGGGGGCTCTGGATTGGAGCGGTGTGGAGTGAAGAGGCGGAGGGGACCAACGGCATCGGGACCTGTCTCGCCGAGGGCAGAGCGCTGACAATCCACCGGGACCAGCATTTTCATGCCCGCAATACCGGCCTAAGCTGCACAGTCGCACCGATCTTCGATCACACCGGTCAACTGGCCGGCGCACTCGATGTCTCTTCCTGCCGAGCCGATCTCACTGAAAGCTACGTCGGCCTGATTGCGGCTGCAGTGGCTGATGCCGCCCGCCAGATTGAGGCACTGAACTTCCGCAGGGCTTTCCCGCAGACGCGCATTATCCTGGCTGACGGTTTGTCTCCGGGCAAATTGGGGCTGCTTGCCATCAACCAGGACGATGTGATCGTCGGGGCCACCCGCGCCGCTCGGCTGACTTATGGCATCACGGATGCGAGGATTGCAGCCTTGCTGCCGGCGCAGGAGGTGCTTGCCGATGATCCGGCGCCGGATTTGATGGACGCCGAGCGGAGCGCGCTCCGGCGGGCGCTGGCCCGAGCCCGGGGCAACGTCTCGGAGGCCGCGGCCGCGCTGCAGATCAGCCGGGCCACGTTGCATCGCAAAATGAAGCGCTTGGGAGTGCGGCGCACCGGATGAGGTCGGCAGCCAGTGTCGCAGATCTGCGACACTGGCTGCGAGCGATCGCATCACCTGGCAGTGACAAGCGCGCCTGAGGCGCCGATCCTGATCCGAAGACGCCACCGACGGCGCGATCAGGAGGAAACCAATGAACAAGCCAGAATTCCTTACGCTATCCAAGACCCCGTTCAAGGATCGTTACGGCAACTACATCGGCGGGCAATGGGTCGAGCCGGTGAACGGCAGGTACTTCGAGAATACCTCGCCCGTGACCGGCAAGGTGGTCTGCGAGGTCGCTCGGTCCGATAAGGACGATGTCGAGAAGGCGCTCGATGCGGCTCATGCAGCCAAGGACGCCTGGGGCAAGACCTCGCCAGCCGCGCGGGCTCTGATCCTGAACGAGATCGCGAATCGGATGGAGGCGAATCTCGACCTGCTGGCCCAGGCCGAGACATGGGACAACGGCAAGCCGATCCGTGAGACGACTGCCGCCGACATCCCGCTCGCTATCGACCACTTCCGCTACTTTGCATCCTGCATCAGGGCGCAGGAGGGATCGGTTGCGGAAATCGATCACGATACGGTCGCTTACCATTTCCACGAACCGCTCGGCGTCGTGGGGCAGATCATCCCCTGGAACTTCCCGATCCTGATGGCGGTCTGGAAGCTGGCTCCGGCTCTCGTTGCCGGTAACTGCGTCGTCCTGAAACCTGCCGAGCAGACACCGGCCTCGATCCTGGTCTGGGCCGAACTGGTCGGGGACCTGCTGCCACCCGGCGTTCTCAACATCGTCAACGGCTATGGCCTTGAAGCCGGCAAGCCGCTGGCCTCCAGCTCCCGCATTGCCAAGATCGCCTTCACCGGTGAGACCACCACCGGCCGCCTGATCATGCAGTACGCGAGCCAGAACCTGATTCCGGTGACGCTCGAACTCGGCGGCAAGTCGCCGAACATCTTCTTCAGCGACGTGACGGCCGAGGATGACGATTACCTGGACAAGGCCATCGAAGGCTTCGTGATGTTCGCCCTCAACCAGGGCGAGGTCTGCACCTGCCCGAGCCGTGCGTTGATCCAGGAATCGATCTACGACCGGTTCATGGAGAAAGCCCTCAAGCGCGTTGAGGCGATCAAGCAGGGCAGCCCCCTCGATCCAACGACGATGATCGGCGCCCAGGCCTCCAGCGAGCAATTGGAAAAGATCCTCAGCTATTTCGACATCGGCAAGCAGGAAGGTGCCGAGGTGCTGACGGGCGGCGAGCGCAACAACCTGCCGGGCGAACTGGCCGGCGGCTATTACGTGAAGCCGACTGTCTTCCGCGGCCACAACCGGATGCGCGTCTTCCAGGAGGAGATCTTCGGGCCCGTTGTTTCCGTCACGACCTTCAAGGACGAGGACGACGCCCTGTCGATTGCCAACGATACCCTCTACGGCCTCGGCGCCGGTGTGTGGACCCGCAACGGCAATCGTGCCTATCGCTTCGGCCGCGCCATCCAGGCAGGCCGCGTCTGGACGAACTGCTACCACGCCTATCCGGCCCATGCCGCCTTCGGCGGCTACAAGCAGTCCGGCATCGGCCGCGAGACGCACAAGATGATGCTCGACCACTACCAGCAGACCAAGAACCTGCTGGTCAGCTACAGCAGCAAGGCTCTCGGCTTCTTCTGATGCCTTCGGAGCCTGACGCGGGCGAGGGGCAGCGCCCGATCAGATCAGGCTCTCGCCACGGCCGGGGCGCGGCACGCTGCGTCCCGGCCCAATCATCAGGGAGGGAAAGAATGAGTAACGCCGACATTCTTCGCGTCACTGCAACACTCGCCGCGCTCGACCTGATCGCGACATTGCAGAACGAATACGGCCCGGTTCTGTTCCACCAATCCGGGGGCTGCTGTGACGGGTCCTCGCCCATGTGCTATCCGCAAGGCGATTACATTGTCGGAGACGAGGACGTGCGCTTGGGCACCATCGGC
This sequence comes from Microvirga sp. GN3, assembly GCF_055792825.1. Taxonomy (NCBI): domain Bacteria; kingdom Pseudomonadati; phylum Pseudomonadota; class Alphaproteobacteria; order Hyphomicrobiales; family Methylobacteriaceae; genus Microvirga; species Microvirga sp. GN3. Next base: position 15,974 of record NZ_JBVVAK010000122.1, on the reverse strand, counting down.
GGAGCGCCGTTTTACATGAGCCCGTCGCAATACGAATACTGGAAACACACCCGGCTGATCATCGACGTGGTGCCGGGCAAAGGCGGCATGTTCTCGCTCGAGAACGGTCGCGGCGTCCGCTTCCTGACCCGGTCGCGCCTCTTCTCTGACAACGAGGCGAGACATCTCGAACTGAAGGAGTGGCTTCGGAGGCGGGGGCGATCTTCTCGGCCGAGGCCGACCTCTCGGCGACATCGTCAGCTTCAGCAAGGAAGAGCTCGTTGAGGGCGTCGCACTCAGCTCTGAACTCTTGAAGCTCCGTCACCGGCGTCACCTAAAACCCTCACGATCATATCAGGACTGCTCAAACGAGGAGGAACCGCATGACAAAGGTGATGAAGGCAGCTCTGGTTCGGGAGCTTGGACGACCACTGACGATTGAGGAGGTCCCAATCCCCGAACCCCGTCCCGATCAGATCCTCGTGCGGATGGCCGCCAGCGGCGTGTGCCACACCGATCTTCACGCGGCCAAGGGCGACTGGCCCATCAAGCCCATTCCGCCTTTCATCCCGGGCCACGAGGGCGTGGGCACCGTGATGGCTGCCGGGCGCGACGTGAAGCGCTTGAAGGAAGGGGACCGGGTCGGCATCCCATGGCTGCATACCGCTTGCGGCTACTGCCCTCACTGCCGCACCGGCTGGGAGACCCTGTGCGGTTCGCAGCAGAACACCGGCTACTCCGTCAATGGCAGCTTTGCCGAATACGCGGTGGCGGATCCCAACTATGTCGGCCGTTTGCCCGACAGCCTGGATTGGGGACCGGCTGCGCCTCTGCTCTGTGCCGGCGTCACGGTCTATAAGGGATTGAAGGAGACCGAGGTCAAACCTGGCGAATGGGTGCTGATCTCGGGCATCGGCGGCCTTGGCCACATGGCCGTGCAATACGCCAGGGCCATGGGCATGCGGGTTGCGGCCATTGACGTTCATCCGGAGAAGCTCGCGCTGGCGCAGTCCCTGGGGGCTGAGATCGCGATCGATGCCAGAAACTCAGATCCTGTTCAGGAGTTGCAGAAGACGATCGGCGGGGCTCATGGCGTTCTTGTGACAGCCGTGTCTCCCGCCGCGTTCGAGCAGGCCTTTGGCGTGCTCCGTCCGCATGGCACGATGGCGCTCGTCGGCCTTCCGCCGGGCAAGTTCGCGATGCCAATCTTCGACACGGTTCTCAAGCGCATCACGGTGCGCGGGTCCATTGTCGGAACCCGTCAGGATCTCGAAGAGGCCCTGGACTTCGGCGGCAACGGAGCCGTCCAGGCCCACTTCTCCTGGGACACGCTCGAAAACATCAATCATATCTTCGAGCGCATGGAGGTCGGTCAGATCGACGGCCGCATCGTTCTGCAGATGCAGTGAGACGCTGGTTCTCGCCGGGGCGGCATGATTGGGCTCTGCGGACAGCTGTGTTGCACGGATCGGATTGTGCACGCATTGACTGCACCCGTAGCCCGAAATCCGTCCGCCCCGCCTAAACAAAGACGTAGGGTGGGCTGAGTGCGCTCACCGACCGATCTGTGCAACACAGCCCAAACTCGAGCTAAGTCAGTCGGGAGCACCAGATAAGCAGTGAACGGCGGGTCATCCTGGCCCGCCCTTTTCTTTTGGGCTGCTCGTGGCTGATATATCGGCTGTGGGGAGGGGAGCCGGGGCCGATCTTCAAGCCTTTGTTCAGGCCCAACCTAGAAGATAAAGAAGTCGGCGTGCGTCACCTTCAGCCTCGGTGCAAGCTTGCTTACCGCGATCGCCGCCGTGGGGCCGATGCCGTCAGCATCGTAGGAGAGCACGCCGGTACTGCGGTTGTAGATGATCCGGTCGTCCTCATCGTGCGCGCCGCTGCCGGTCGAGAAAGCCGACGTGGCCAGTGCGCCGGTCTGCGCAAGACCGGTGAACATCAATTGTGCCAGCCGGATGGTGTCGTCGGCTGGTTTGAAATCGCGAATGCTGTCGGTGTAGGCCGGGCTGGGAGTGGTATCGAAGATGAACGTGTCTCGTCCATCGCCACCTGTAAGAGTGTCTTTGCCTAATCCACCTGACAGGACATCATGACCGCTGCCGCCAATCAGTTGATCCGAACCATTGCCGCCCGAGACTGTGTCATTGCCGGCAAAGCCACCGAGCCGATCACCTTTAGAACTACCGGTGATCGTGTCCTTGCCGGCAAAAAGAGTCCGCCCAACTTCAGCAGGAGCTTTGTCGCCCCAGCTCATGACGGTTGTGACGGGTATCGAAATTTTGGAGATGGACACGACGAACTTGTCTTTAAGATAAAAGTCCACGTCCTTGACGGTACCGGCCGTCAGTGGCCCCCAGGATGTGCCCTTGAAGCCCTTGCCATAGAGGGTCGCATAGCTACTGTCGATGAACTGAACATAGGTGCTTGAATACAGGAAAGACCCATCAATCACGAACAGGGGCAGTTTCGTCGTGTCGATGCGTGTGTCGTAAGCCGATACAGTCGCCAAGTTCCTGCCCCATTGTCGGATGGCTTGTCAGGCCATCATAATCCATTCCGAGATTGAAGCGGAACGCAGCCGGCGTCGCCGGGAGTCAATCTTTGTGACAGGATTAGCAGGGGCGGCTACGACGGCCAAGGCGGTGTGAAAATAAGCCGCAAGGGCACTGTCGGCGGCTCAACAAGCTCGACAGATCGTGGGCTGCCGGTTATGAAACGCTGCTCGGCGATCGCACGGGAGAGGCGGTGGCGCAGATGCCGGATCTGAACTCGCGCACAAGAGAGCTCAGGAGACCGCCTGGGAGTCGGCCGATCGCCTCTCGGTTTTGCTGGAGCGAGTAGACCGTGATAGGAAAGTTGACCAAATAAAGTATAACTTACGGTGCGGGCTGCGGGAATTTTAAGTCCGTAACACCGACGACAGATCCTTGGGGCAAGACAGATGAAAACCTATTGCGAGTTTACGTTCGAGGCCGCGCACTCGGTGGCTCCCTATTCCGGGCTGCATGGACATACCTTCATCGTCAAACTCACGTTCGGTGGAGCCGTCGACGAGATCTATGGCTGGCCGGTCAATCTCTATGAGGTCGAGAACTACATCAAGGAAATCAAGGGCGAGCACGGATCGGGCCTCGATCACGGCAATCTCGATCTGAACCCTGAGATCGGCATCGCCTCTCTCGAGAACGTCACCACCTATATCTGGCGGCTGGTGAAGGCGCGTTTCCCGAACCTCGAAGAGGTTGAGCTCAAGCGCGGTATGCCCGGCTCCTCGGAAGGCTGCATCTATCGCGGCGAAGCTGCCAGCAGCAGCCTCGCGGCTTAGCGTAAAGCAAGGCCGACGATGTGGCATGACCTCTATCATGCCACATCAGGCCGGCCTGCCCTTCATCCATCCTGCCATCCACCGTGGCGCATTCTTCGCGGGGTTCGCTGACCGCTGCGACGCCGGTACGGCAAAGACACAATCGTAGGCCCAATTGAATCCGAACGCGTAGCCGACGAAGACCAGAGCGAACGCCACATCCATGAAGAAAGGCATGGAGAAGGCTGATGCCGAGATACCACGCCATGAGCGGCGTCAGCATGGCCAACAGCCCGGCCTCAAACAAGACAGCCTGCAGGACGCGCATGGGAATGCTCTTGTGAATCCCGCCGGTCATCCGCTGGTTGATGGTATCGAAAACCAAGTCATAGAGGTACGTCCACAGGGTTGCGATGAGGGCACAGGCCATCCTGACCACGGTGAGATCCGCCACGGGCATGCTGAAGGCCCACGCACCGAGCGGTGAGATCAGAGCCAGGCCACCGAGCTCAAAGCTGATGGCGTGACGGGTGCGATCCCAAGGCGAGCGCGTGATCAGGAAGCCTCAAGAGACAAGGGCGGGCTGAGCCGCTCGGGTGCGGCAGGCTTACCCTGATCATGCCCGGTCGAGGGTGGTGCATTCCTGCAGGAACTCGCGCTTGGGCTCGGCATTCTCCGCCATCTCGCCCCAGTAATAGGTGCTGACCATGCGGCTGCGGTGACTGGCGCGCACGCCGCGCTGGGTCTTGCACATGTGCACGGCGCTGATGCGCACGGCCAATCCGCGGGGAGAGGTCATGTCCAGGATGTACTGGCCGATCTGCTTGACCAGCTCCTCCTGGATCTGCAGGCGCGCGGCAAAGTACGCCACAATCCGGTCGTACTTGGACAAGCCGATGATCGTGCCGTCGGCCGCCGGCAGGATGCCAATGTACGCCGCGCCATAGATCGGCATCAGGTGATGCGCGCACAGGGAGCGCAGCTCAAGTGGCCCCGTGACGATGAGCTGATCATAGGCCTGGGCGTTGTCGAACTCGGTGATCGTGGGCGGGGCGGTGTAGCGGCCCTCCAGGAGCTCTTCGACATACATCTTGGCCACCCGCTGCGGCGTCTTGCGGGTGTTGTGATCGTTGGCATGATCGATGCGCAGGATGTCGAACAGCTCCTCCAGCTTGCGGGCGGCGGCGGCGATCATCGCCGCGCGCTCGGCCTCTGTCAGAGGCTGGTCGAGCGCCTCGTTGCAGAGGCGTGCGCGCTTGAGCTGGTGAGCGTGGAAATTCATCATAGGGGCCCCCGGCAGAGTTATTTTTTAATGGGCGTTGCGTGGTCGACGAGATGAGTCGCCACCAGGGCGAGCGCCAGCCCAGCCAGGATCACGACCATTGTCAGGGTGATGCGGCTTACTTTCTCGTAACGCGCCAGTCGGGCCTCAATGAGGTCCACCTTCCGCTGCTTCTCAAGCTCGTAGCTTTTCATGTCTTGCCCCACGACAGCAGCCATATCAGCCGATGGCTTGCATGGGAAGATCGTCCGTGGATTACGCGGAAGCGCCTTATGGACCGCGCACAGGCGATGCGGCGAAACTGCCGTGACCTGTGAGGCCGCTCTTCTTGAACACCCACTTGGCAAAAATACGGAATGATAAAAAAGTCCTTTCATAGACAATAAAGTTTGAGCAAAAATAATAAAGTTCTTACAAATTTCACCTCCTGGTTGCAGCTTCTCAGTTAAGCCGTGCGGCCTTCCCCATCAGGTTTCCGGCATCATTGTAGTAAGCAGCGGCCTGTTGCACGGAGCGGCGTTGTGACTGTTGCATAGCTTCTTCCACCGTGCACTCCGCGTCAGCCGGCGAGATAGCCCCCCAATCCTAATCGAGCGCTTGACAAACGATAGGGAGTCCAAGGTCTCCTGGGAGCATAGGCTCAAGAACGACAATCGACGAACTCCACGCGGTATAGGCGGATATTCTTGCGCTTTTAGGAAGCTTACGTTACGCCATCCCTCAATAATGATAGATGATGAGGGGCACCACATGAGCATTCCACCTAACGTATCTGTTGCTCATTTTGAACAACTTGGTCCGGGATTGCCGCATATTCCCGGCGTAGTAGGCAGTCTCATCAATCAAGGCACATTTTCCGACGGCTCGGTCAGCTTCATAATCATGATGACAGCGCCGGCGCCAGAGTTGTCCGCCAGTGACTTCGCACTGGTTCGAGCGGATGATGCAGACGCAACCATCTCGGTTGAGCCCATTGATGGCGACTACCCCGGACGCGAGTTTCGGCTGACGCTCCACAACTTCACGGGCGACGGTACGCTCATCGTAACGGCTGCTGACCCGTCGAGTTCAAACTGGCCAACGTTCCCGACACTTGCCATCGATACAACCGCCCCAGAGCTTCTCAGCACCCGGTTTACGACGCCCTCAGGGAATTTTGGGGCTGGGGCACAGATCGTTCTCGAAGTCACCTTCAGCGAGCGTATTGGTGTCAAAGGCGCTCCAGTCCTTGAGTTAAGCAACGGCGCGCTGGCAACATATTCGGGCGGCTCCGGAACGGGGAAACTCCTGTTCACATATACGGTTGCGCCGGGAGATCAGGCGAGCGATCTCACTGTGACCGGCTTCCGTCCAAACGGGGCGCAAACGGACGATGTCGCCGGAAACGCCGTCGACTGGAGCCATCTCCACCTGCACAGCCATGGAACGATCAATGTCGATGGGGGGACCGGCGCGCCGGTCGTTACGGCCTTCAGCGTCCATTCCAGCAGCGGCAGTGGTGAGGTGCGTGCCGGAGACACGATCACGTATACGCTGCAAACGAGTGCGCCTGTCGTTTCACTCTACGACGATAACCAGCTTCCGCCTGCGCTTGAGCTCAGCAATGGAGACTGGGCCGAGTATGCCGGGCCCGATGCAGACGGCAACATGACCTTTGCCTATACCATCCGCTCCAATGATCCTCTCGGCGCCTTGACGGTTGTCGGCTACGATGCCGGGGGAGCTCGCGTTCAGACGCCGCACAACGTCGGCGTAACGCCGGAGGCGATGCTTGTTGGCACCCAGGGCTTCTCCGCCCTCGCAACGGGCGATCTGAATGGGGACGGGCAAGTCGATATCGCCCTCGCAAGCCTCTCTTCCAGGCAAGTCAGCGTGCGGCTTGGGAACGGCGATGGGAGCTTCGTATCGAGCGGCCCAACTCTGACCCTTTCCTATCGTCCCACGGCCATAGTGGTGGCGGACATCAACGGCGACGATATCGATGACGTCATCACGTCGAGCAAAAGCGAGATCAGCGTGCTGCTCGGCAATGGCGATGGGACCCTGCAAGCCCCTGTGACGTCAAACGTGACGGACGATGCTGGAGCGTCGCTTATTAGCATCAACAAGATGGATGTTATCGACTTCGATGGCGACGGCAAGCTCGAGGTCTACGTCAACGGCATCGCGACAAAGCAGTTTGAAGGCACGACGGGCGAGAGCCTGTCCGATTTCTACAACTACACCTCCTTGCGGGTCCTGCACTGGGACGATGGAGCATCCAGGCTTACGCCTGATTCGAGATTCAGCACAATGCCCCTGGGTGGCGGGAGCTTCGTCTCCTTCCAGGACTTTGACGGCGATGGACGTTTGGACGCAGCCGGAGCCAGCGCTTCAGCAAATCCGGCGGTTGGTTACTCCCCTCCGGAAATTGTCTATGAAGACCCCGTCACCGGCGAGGCGATCACAACGGGTGGTAGCCAAGAGCCGCTGACCTCTTTCAGCATCAGCTACGGTCTGGATATCTTCTCCAACACGGGAGGGCAGATCTTAACCCGCTCCCCTTGGTCTATGGGAGATCGAGCGTATCTCGCTACCTATGATACCCAGTTGATGCCAACTGTTGCGACGACGGGCGTGCTGAGCGCCGAGGGCAAGCCCGCTTTGATATCGGCCGGCAAGAACTTCCTCAACGTGATCAAACTGGCAAGCAATACTCAGTATGAGACTTGCACCTATCAGACGCCGATTGAGTTGCTGCATAGTGTCAAGACAATCGACATCAATGGCGATGGTCATTTGGATGTGCTGCTAGGAGGCTTAGGTACCCTTTCGGATGGCACATCTACGGCCCTCATGAGCCTTTTTCTCAATTTTGGGGATGGTCGGCTCACGCACGGATCCACAATCGATGTGGGCGGGCTGGGCGCTCTCGCTCCGCTGAGCACGAATGAAAACAGTTTCGCCATTGATGACGTCAACGGTGATGGACGGCCTGACATCCTGCTTGCGGACCGGTTCACGGGTGCATCCGTCATGCTGAACCTATCAATGCCATCCTCGGTCTTGGATCTCTCCGGGTTCGCAGCAGCCATAGCCGACCAAGACTCGCTTACCGTCGTTCAACCGAGCAGCCCCCCACCTGACACACCCGAGTTCCCGCAGGTTTCACCCAACGAGCAGGGCGGGCGCAACATCACCATCACCGATCCGAGCCAGCTCACGGCTGCTCTCGGCACCAGCGGCATCGACACGGTGTTCTATGCCGGGTCCGGTACGGTCACTCTGCCGGAGACTATCGATAACCTCGTGCTCACGGGCACGGCGACGGGCGGCACTGGCAATTCCCTTGCCAATGTCATGCAGGCCTCCAACCAGAGTGCAATGCTCAAAGGACTCGGCGGCAACGACAAGCTGTATGGCAGCAACGGCAATGACACCCTCGATGGCGGAACTGGCAATGACGTTCTGATGGGCGGCGGCGGTCGCGACGCCATGTCCGGCGGGACCGGCAGCGATACTTATGAGGTCAACTCCCGCTACGATCGCGTCGTGGAGGGTCGCAGCGCGGGCGCTGATACCGTGAAGAGCTCCATCAACCACACGCTCGGCTCCAATGTCGAGAACCTCATGCTGACAGGTGGGGCGAAGAGCGGTACCGGCAATTCCCTTGCCAATGTCATACGTGCTTCGGATGTGAGCGCGACACTGAAGGGGATGGCCGGAGACGACAAACTGTACGGCGGCGGCGGCCATGATCGTCTCGATGGCGGCAGCGGTAACGACCGCGTCAGTGGCGGAGCCGGCAAGGACACCCTGATGGGCGGCAGTGGCGATGATGTGATCTCCGGTGACCTCGGAGCCGATCGCCTCGCTGGTGGTGTGGGGCACGACACGTTCGTGTTCAACACCGCACTTGGCAAGGGCGAGGTTGACATAATCGTCGGCTTCAACCCGCTCGAGGACGCGATCGTTCTGGAGAACGCCGTCTTCAAGGCCGTTGGCGGGCGCGGCGCGCTGGACTGGGATGCATTTCGCTGGGGTAACCAGGCGCTCGATGCCAATGATCGTATTCTCTACGATGCGGCCAAGGGCACGCTGTCCTACGACGCCGACGGCAGTGGTTCGGGCGCGGCGGTGCAGTTTGCCAAGGTTGATCCGTGGTCATGGCTGAGCCTCGACGATTTCAGGATCATCTAGATCCAGGCCGTCCATGGTGAGCCATTGGCTCATACGTGTTTGGGGCAGGCTGGAGTGCACCTTGAACTCCAGAGTGCCCCGCATCTCCCAGGGGCGTTGTCACATCAGGCAAGTAAAGGCCCTTTGGGCCAGACGCCGGCTGGCCAAGAATTAGGAGCGCTTGGTCGAGACCGGCGAGACGCCGCTTGACCTCGCCCCATGAAATTGCCCCGCTTGCTTACCCGTTCCGCGGAAGCTCGGCACCAATTCAGCTAAGTCATTGAGAGGCTTGGTGGAGCTGAGGGATTCGAATCCCTGGCCTCTACAGTGCGGTTGCAGCTGTTCTTGCGAGAGGGCTTGGCTGCGGGTCACCATTGTGGCCGCGAGTAATCGTTCGCGCAGAAGTTGCCGTTTGTCGAAACTTTGTTGTTTCTGGCTGAGGCGCGTCTGGTTCGGAAAGGCTGAATGGTAAAAACTTTAGCTTTTTTGGGGCTTCAATAGCAGGATCAAAATCAAGGACTTAGAGCCCCATTTCGCCCAAACTTTATTGTGGAGCCATAAAAAAGAAGCGCCCGTCGTCTCAAACGGGCGCTTTAAGGGTCGGCCCGTGTAGATGTGGGGCAAACGTATGGGACCGATAGAACCCATGCTTAACGACAAGCATGCTGCCTGACGATTACCGCGAAGCGGTATCTGGTCAGGACACTAAGCTGATCGCATTAGACGCTGCGAATGTCGCAGAAGACGCTTTATGAGCGGTTATCCGCCGGATTAGCCCTGCGTCACTACCTCCCTTTGCCAGCAAAGAGTGGTGGCCCCGAGGTGTAATGTGAGCGCGGGCCATGAGCCCAGCTCCTCAAGGGCCGTCCTGACCGAGCAGAGTTCAAGAGTACCCATGCCTCGTATCGATGAGAAGGGAAACTGCCGAGGACTGATTGGCGGTCTCCGGCTGCCCCCCAGAGCCTGGTATGTGTTGCGGCGAGAGAACATCAACACGTTGAACAAGCTGAGGGCTGTTGCCGACCGGCTGGAACAGTTCCACGGCGTTGGCCCTGAGACGGCACGAGCTATCAGAGCCGAGTTGGCGCGTGTTGCATCTGCAGCCGATGGCAGTTCCTGACAGCAGGCAGGCCGATGAAATCTTACCGAACCGGCCAGAAAGGGCCAAGCTCGGGGGACATCCATGCCTAACCCCAGATGGGATCGCATCGGGGGACCGATCCGGGGGCTGCGTTTGCCTTTCCAGACTTGGGAGGCTTTGCGCCAAGAGGGCATCACGAGCTTGGACCGGCTCAGGGCTAACGCTGACCAGATCCACACGCTGCCGGGCATCGGCTCCAAGACGGCGCGACTGATCCGGGAGGAACTCGCTCGTGTGACAGCCTCGAGGAAGGCCCCTGACTAGCCCAGACTCCCTCCTTGGATCGTCCTTTCCGGGAAACCCTTTTTGACAAGCTAAGGAGCAGTGAAGGGAAGCCCTCTAGGCTTGTGGCAAGGACGACCGTCCAGGCAAGCCCGCGTGCGGAAATCGTCCCGGACGAAGATCATGGTAAATAATTCCGATGATCCCTTTAATAGACGGGATGGGGTTGCATTTGATCGCATTAGGAAGAATTAGCTAGCCGCGCTCGCGGCAGGCGAGTAAAGAGCTAGTGTAACGGCGGTTAGCGACGACCTCGCCAATCAACCGAATACTGATCAAAACTTCGCGCAATGGATCCTCAATGAATCCCGACAGTCGTCTCCCAAGCAACGGGGCAGAGTTTGGTGCTGAGTTGGCAAAAGCCTTGACCCGGAAGCTGGGGCCCAGCGCCAGCGCAGACTTGATCCACCAGCAACTTCGCATTTTGGATCTTGCTGTTTCAGAAACCATGGCGCAGCAGAGGCAGATCATCGCTCCAGTTCAAGCGTGGGCGTGGATCCAGGCGGCGTATAAAGCCGCCGAGCAGCAGATAGACCAGTTCAAGCGGGTCGCCCAGCGAGCCGCAGAAACCAAGCATTAATCGCATGGAACGGGCTTTACGGAACTGTTGGAGCCTCCTGCGGTCCATTCAGAGGTCCGCAAAGCCCCGCTGTCGCTGGGCGTGAGCCCACGTCTCCAGCGCCTGCGCGGCCTCGACCTCACGGAGAAGATCTCGACCTTCTCCTGGCCTTTGGAGCCCACAGCACCCCAGTTGCGCACCAGCCGGATCGTGCCGAACAGGTCGCGTTCGATCATCCGGCCGAAGAACCGGGCCCTACCCTGCTCCGGATCGCGCCGATAGAGCACCAGGTGGTGCCGTGCGGGCAAGCGGGCGTCGGGCATCGGGCCCGTCGTTCCTTACTCGGGTTTGCCCTTCTGGAGTGTCTCCTCCATTTCGCGCATCATCGCCTGCTCGATGTCATCGAGATTGACTTTGACGGTTTCTCCATCGGCCTGTGCCTTGGCCCTGGTCACCGGGTCCTGCTTGGCCTTCGGCCGATGGATGGCCATCCGGGCCTGGGCGGGGAGGCGGCCATCCAAGATATCGATCAGGCTGTTGAACTCCCTAAAGGCGCTTATCGGGAATAGGCCACATGGCCTAAGTGACATTCCAAGCCTTCCACCAGATCCTGTGTGGATCACCTCGCTTCCAGGTAGAAAGGGGGCAGTTGTGAAACCGCGCTGGTCAGTTGCGCTCATAGGAATGTTCATTGTGCCACTGTTCGGAATAGCAGCTGTAATGGCATTAGCGGCACTCGGGCTCGTTTCATGGCGTTCCAGCGAAGTGCTGCCTTATCTTGCTTGGACGCCGGTCGCGCTTGGGGCGATCTCCTGCCTTTGGCTCCCCATCAATCCGTGGGCACGGGCCGGAATCACGATGGTCTACACACCGCTTATGGCCATCGGAAACATCGCAGTCCTGTGTACGTTCGGATGTTTGCGCTTCGGTGAATGCCTATAGCGCAGGCGCACACGATCCGTGAGTTGAAGACAATCCCATGAAACAAACAGCGCCTCGCTACACATTCGGCGAAGCGATCCTGGCAGCGCTCATTGGTTCGCTCATCTACTGTGCCGTTGCTGCACTGCTCGTGAAAGGCACTCGCGAGTTCATTGGGACGTTCATCGCGTGGCTCAAGATAGTCCTGCCCATCGCCATGATAGGACTACCGCTCGTTGGGGTGCCGCTGGCGCGTGGGCTGAGGCGGATCCGCCAGGATGGAGTGCTCCAAGCCATGGTTCTAGGCGCTGTCACAGGCGTTCTTGCGTGTTTCGTCGTCGTGTCCGCGATGGCGTTTATCGCCATTAGAGCTGAGGATACCTCAGCAACCCTCGGAGCCGTACTCTTCCATAGCCTCAAGACGACTGCGAACCTGAACTTGAAGTATGGAGCCCCAGGCAGCGCGCTAGCCGCTGGGCTCTTCACCACCATTTCCCAGCTTCGAGCCCATTGCAGGCACAGTTCGCCGTTTTCAGCCCGTGTTCCATAAAGCTTCGAACCGACATTGCCCGGCTCCATCGGTATAGGCAAAATGATCAGGCCGAGGACGACGGCACAGGCAGCAATCGGGCGAAGATCTGGCGGATCTTGCCGTAGCACTCGCAGGCGATCGCTTCGAGCCCAGCCCGGTCGGCGATGATGATGCCGCCGCGCTGCTGGGTGATCAGACCTCGCCCCTGAAGGGTGCCTAGAGAAGGGTGCCTAGAGCGGTGCTGACCGTGGAGCGTTGCACGCCCAAAAACTCGGCCAGATCGGCATGGGTCAGGGGCAGAAGATCCCCCTCCGCCCGATCCCGTGTGCTGAGGATCCAGCTGCAGCAGCGGGCCTCCACCGTGTGAAGCGCATTGCAGGAGACGGTCTGGAAGGTCTGGGCCAGCAGCGCCTCGGAGTAGCTGAGGATCAGCCGCCGCAGCTTGGGACGGGCCGTCATGGCCTTCTGCAGCGAGCCTAAGGCGATGCGGGAGGCGGCGCCGGACGCAAGCACCTTGTAGTGCCCGAAGGCCTCCTGCGAGACAATGGCGCTGATCAGGCCGACCAGCCCCTCCCGTCCGCAGGACGCCACGCGACGAACTCGCCGTCCTCCTGACGTTGATCAGGCCCACGATGGCATTGTGCGGGAAGGAGGTGTGGCGGATCGTGTCGCCCGCTTCGTAGAGGATCATGCCTTTCGGCAGCTCCACGATCTCCAAGTCCGGCGCAAGATACGCCAGATCCTCAGGGTCTAAGGTTGCCAGGAGCCAGTTCCGGCGGTGATCGGCCTTCGACGCTGAGGGTGCCATGACAGCCTTCCGATCCCACTCAGAGCCCAACAGTACGGGTTTCTCCGGCCGCCCCAGACAAGATCGCGAAAGGATTACCGGCTGTTCCGGCGGGCCCGGAAAGGTGCGCTTCACTGACCCTTGACACGGCAGAGCCGTGCCGCGTCGAGATCATCCTCCGAATACGCTGAAACGCCACCCGATCCGGTTCCATAAAGCTTCTCGGAAATTCGCCGTCTTCCTTGGCAGTGAGCGACACGACCCTCAGTCGGGAGTAGAATGGTCAGAGTAGCGTTCCCCGACGCTCCCATGAGCGCCGCCAACCCGTCATGAGGGAGAGCGGCCTATGTCTCTCAAGCTTGATCTCCTTGCGGCCCTGCTCTTGGTTGGCTTTGAGCCGCCCGCCGAAGCCCACGACATCTACTCACAACTTAGGGACTCCAGAGGCGTGAGTTGCCGCAAAGAGCATGATTGTCGGCCAGCTCCTTATCGGGTCACGCCGACAGGAGTGCAGATGTTCATCTACAGCGAATGGTTCGACGTGCCAGATGACAAAATCCAGTATCGGGCCCTGCTGGGCGATACTGGTGAGACTGCTGGGGGACACTGGTGCGGACGTCCCCGCGACTGGCAAAGCCCTCGAATGGTCCTAACCTACTGCGCAGTATTGCCGCCACAGGCTGCCTCAGTAGCACGGTCGCCCTTTGCTCTTCGCGAAAGTCGCATCCCGCCTGTTCCATAAAGCGTCTTCGCGGAATTACGCGTGTAGGCGCAAAGTTAAATTGTCAGCACTGAGCAAAGTCAAGGTTCTCCCGCACTTTACGTGCTGTCCGGACCGACACACGCCCGGTAATCTCTTGAGAGATTTTGCAAATGTCGGGGTCGTTGCTGGCGACGTGCACGAGCTACGGCGAGAGCGGCCTGCAGCCTGAAATACCAAACACATTCAATACTCTGCGCTACAAGCGACCGCGCAAACAGCACGCAAAGTGCGGGAGAACCAAAGTCAAAATGTCAGTCTCCTGCCCTTCGGGATCGAGGCACGGAGGCGGCAGATCTGATGGGCATGGTGCTGATGAGCAAACGAGAACTCAACCGGATCGACATCCTGGCCCGCCTGGAGAGCGGCCGTCTCACGCCAGCGGCGGCTGCCGAACTGTTGCGGGTCAGTGAGCGTCAGGTCTACCGCCTGCAGCGCCGCTTTCGCGAGGACGGTCCAGCCGGGATCGCCGACGCGGCCGCCCCTCCAACAGCCGGCTGCCGGAAGTCCTGCGCGAGCATGCCGTCAGCCTGGTCCGGCAGCATTATGCCGATTTCGGCCCGACGCTGGCGGCTGAGAAGCTCGAGGAGCGCCACGCTCTGCGGGTGTCTCGCGAGACATTGCGCACCTGGATGATCCAGGCTGGGCTCTGGCTGCCGCGGGCCGAGCGCAAGCGCTTTCACCAGCCGCGGCATCGCCGCGAGCACCTGGGCGAGTTGATCCAGATCGATGGCTGCGAGCACCGCTGGTTTGAGGATCGTGGCCCGCCCTGCACGCTTCTGGTGTTCGTGGACGATGCCACCAGCCGCCTGATGGCCCTGGGCTTCGTGCCGTCGGAAAGCGCCTTTGCGTACTTTGAGGTGCTGCAGCGCTATCTGCAGACACACGGCAAGCCGATCGCTTTCTACTCCGACAAGCCTGCCATCTTCCGGGTCAACAAGGAGGAGGCGGCCAGTGGCGATGGCATGACCCAGTTCGGCCGGGCGCTGGCAGAGCTCAATATCGAGATTATCTGTGCCAACTCCAGTCAGGCCAAGGGACGGGTCGAGCGGGCGCATGCGACCTTGCAGGATCGGCTGGTCAAGGAGCTGCGGCTGGCCGGCATCAGCGATCGGGAGGCGGCCAATGCGTTTCTGCCCGGCTTCATGGACGACTTCAACCGCCGCTTTGCCAAGGCGCCCTTCAGCGACAAGAATCTGCACCGTCCGCTGGTGGAGCATGACGATCTGGATGATGCTTTTGCCTGGAAAGAAGAGCATACGGTGACCTACAACTTGACGCTCCAGTACGACAAGGTGCTGTTCATCCTCGAGCCGAACGGGTTCACGCGACCGCTCGCCCGCCAGCGTGTGACGGTCTACGACTATCCGGATGGCCGATTTGCGATCAAGCACAATGGCCTCTCTCTGCCCTACCGCATCTACAACAAGCTGCGTCAGGTCGACCAGGCGGCGATCGTCGAGAACAAGCGCTTGGGGCCGATCCTGGCCTATGCCGCCGAGCGTCAGAAAGAGCTCGACATGAAGCGCAGCCAGAAGGCTCCACGCCGGCAAGGGCAAGGCAAGAGTATCTTCAAGGTCGGATGAAAGTTGATCTGAATGTCGGATTGATCCAGTCCTGCAACCCTGACCAGCCGTTCTGGACCAATCCAACACGACGGAGCCTTATGACTGGTGATTTACTGATGACATCTCTAACGAGGACAAACAGGGACTTGTCTAACGAGTTCTGACAGTTATCAAGTTATATTACGCTGATAACCATGAACTTCCGCGCCGAGATTGCATTATGTCCTGAAGGAGATATAGTCTATATCTAGACACGAGGGCAACGCCATGGCACAGCCGCTCAAGAACCAAACGGAAGCTGCGTCACAGGCTCTCCCTCACCTCGAGCAAGCGCGCTTCGAGCCTGCCAATCGGAGGCGCCTGAGCGCTCCCGGCATGCGTACCTTCCTGGCCATTGCCGACCTATGGGCCCTAACCGAGCAGGAGCGCCTCCGGATCCTCGGGTACCCGGCGCGTTCGACCTATCACAAGTGGGCCAAGCAGGCCCGTGAACACGTCGATTTTACCCTAGATGTTTAATCCCGGACTTTGATGGTGCAATCTTTTCGCATGAGTGGAAGGAAGCACTATGGGGGCAGGTTCTACACGGCAGCGCCACGACGACAGAGGCAATCCGTCGAGCAATACAGAATAGTCAAGAGAGCCTGAGGGCGCTCTCCAGGCGTTACAACATCAACCAGAAGACCGCCGCCAAG
>NZ_JBVVAK010000121.1:0-24079 GCF_055792825.1 Microvirga sp. GN3 | reverse complement strand
GCGAAGCGGCCGTGCGCACCGTCGTCGATACGGCTCGGCTCACGCCAAGTGTCACCGTCTTCGGCACCATTCTCGCTACCGTCAGCGCCTGAAACCAGCCTCAGCAACGGCGTGGGTAATTACAATGCAGCTTTATTCCGCCCGAAAAGCATTCGCGTTGACCCGGCGCAGCTTCCTCGGAGCCGCCATTGGCGCTTCTATCGTCGGCAAAGTCCAAGCGATCCCACATGCGCGGATTGCCGTCGTCGATTGGGCGATGCTCGAGACATTGCTCGCTCTGGATGTGGTGCCTGTCGCTGCGACCGAACTTGTGCAGTTTCGAAAGATTGCGATCGAGCCAAATGTGCCAGCAGAGGTCGCGGATCTCGGCCTTCGCGGCTCGCCGAATTTCGAGATGTTGCGGCTGTCCAATCCCGATTTGATCATCAGCTCGCGCTGGTTCAACTGGGTGCAGGATATCCTCGAACAGATTGCACCCGTCGCGTCCTATTCTGTCTACGAACCGGGCCATCCCCCCTATGCCTCGGCCGAACAGATCACCGTGGCCTTGGGCGAATATCTCGGACGAAAGCAGCAGGCACAGGCCTATGTAGGTGCATCCTCTCTTGAGATCGCACAGGCAAGCCGACGCATCACGGACAAGAAGGCGCGGCCCGTATTTCTGATCAATCTCGGCGACGCACGTCACTTCAGAGTTTTCGGCTCTGACAGCATGTTCGGCGATGTTCTTCAGCGCCTAGGCTTCAGGAACGCGTGGCAAAAGCCAACCAGCTACGCAGCCGCCGCTCCCATTCCCCTTGAGGCCCTTGCGGAGGTGCCCGACGCGTCGATCGCCATCATCTCTCCCGTTCCGCCGGATGCGCACAGCACTCTTGACAACAGTCCGTTGTGGAGGGCTTTTCCGGCCATTCGCGAAGGACGCGTCGTGACGCTTCCGCCCGTCAATCCCTTCGGCGCACTTCCCGCCGCACGGCGTTTCGCACGCGTGCTGACCGAAGCGCTCTCCAAGGCCGGAGGGACGAATGGTTAGAGCGATGGTGGAAAGACCATCCGCGTTTGCATGGTTTTTGGCGGTTGCCGTCGCCATGGGCCTGTTCTGGTACCAGATCCTGAACCTGTTTCCGCTGTCGGGCGGCCAAGAATTCGATCTCAATCGAATTCTTCTGCTCCACAGCGTTCTTCCTCGCGCCGTCGTCGCATTGCTCTCCGGCGCTGCACTCGGGCTATCGGGAGCCTTGTTGCAGCAGGTCCTGCGCAATCCCATCGCCGATCCGTCGACGCTCGGAATCTCGGCGGGTGCGCAATTCGCCATGACCACAGCGACCCTGTTTGCGCCGGCTCTTATGAATACCGCGCGCGAGGCCGTCGCCTTGTCGGGCGGCCTTACGGTCGCGGCCCTGCTCTTGTCCCTCACCTGGAAGCGTGGGCTTGAGCCGATTACGGTGGTTCTCGCCGGCATGGTAATCTCGCTGATCGCCATGGCCTTGAGCGCCACGCTGATCCTCGCGAATGGCGAGTACATGATGTCCCTTCTCATCTGGGGCAGCGGTTCGCTCACTCAGCAGGGTTGGGATCACGCCCGCGCGATTGCGCTCACGCTTTCTATTTCTCTTGTCGCATCCTTCCTTCTGATCCGCCCTCTGGGGATCCTTGGCCTCGACGATGCGAGTGCACGCAGTCTTGGGGTCAATCTCCTGTTCCTGCGGCTCTTGGCTCTCGCCGTCGCGGTATGGCTTGCGACAACCGTTACCGCGGAAGTCGGTGTCATCGGCTTCATCGGACTGGCGGCTCCGGCCTTCGCTCGATTGAGTGGCGCTCGGACTCAACGTGATGTCTTCATCGCAGCGCCGCTCATCGGGGCGGCCCTCTTGTGGCTCACGGACGGTCTCGTGCAGCTTGCAGCCAGCGGCACAGCGGAAATGGTGCCGACAGGAGCCGCCACGGCGCTGCTCGGCGGACCGCTGCTCCTCTATCTGCTTCCGCGCCTTCGGCTCGCACGCCACGCATCTGTCGCCATGCCGCCCCCACCTGTGCGACGGATCGCTCGACCTCTTTTCCCTCTGCTCGCGATCCTTCTTCTCGTCGCGGGCATGATCGTCCTGGCGCTTTTCCTCGGGCGTGGGCCGGATGGCTGGAGCTTTGCGACGGGACAGCTTCTCGACGATCTCCTCCCGTTCCGCGCACCGCGCATTGCCGCTGCAGCGGCCGCCGGAGCCATGCTGGCTGCGGCCGGCATGATCCTGCAGCGGATGACCGACAATCCTCTCGCAAGCCCGGAAGTGCTCGGCGTCAGTGCCGGCGCCGGCGTCGGCTTGGCGGCCGTGCTTTTTACCTTTCCTGCACCGATGATGGGTACTCGGCTGATCGGTGCCACACTCGGCGTCCTCGTCGCGTTGATTGCACTGCTTTCAGTTGCCGGACGGCAGGAGAAGAACTCGGAACGCCTCCTCCTCGGAGGGCTTGCGATCGGAGCGCTCTGTAGCGCCCTCGTTAACGCCGCCATGATCACAGGCGATGCTCGTGCCTTCCAGCTTCTGGCCTGGATCAGCGGCTCGAGCAATCAAGTCACATGGACGGAAGCATCGCTCGCTCTGACAGTCGCCGTCATGCTGCTGGGTCTGTTGCCCCTGATGACTCGCTGGCTCGAAATCCTGTCCCTGGGAGGCGATCAGGCTCGCGCTGCCGGATTGCCGCTCCACGCGAGCCGTATGTCTCTCATCCTGTTTGCCTCAGGGCTTACGGCTGCTGCTTCGCTCATCGTCGGTCCTTTGAGCTTCGTCGGGCTCGTCGCGCCGCATATGGCACTGTTGCTCGGCTTCGGCCGCGCTCACTATCAGCTCATGGCAGCCATCCTGATCGGAGCAGGCGTGATGACTGGAGCAGATTGGCTCTCCAGGATCATCTCCTTTCCCTACCAACTCCCGCTGGGTCTTTTCGCGTCGCTCATCGGCGGACCGTATCTGATCTGGCTTTTGCGTCGAACCCGATAGATGGAGCGCTATTGTCCATGGAACAAACGATGACATCACCCATCCTTCGTGCGGAAGCGAGGATCGCCCTCGCAGGCCCCGCCCAGATCATGGACAAGCTCTGCGACCACTTCATCGAACACGGCAAGGTCGACCGTTCCGAGCGTTCCGCACGTGTGGAGTTCGATTTTGGCGCTGCCTCCGTCGAAGCGGATGACAGCGGCCTCTTCCTTCGTGCCGAAGGACCCGATGCCACCGGCCTCGCCTACGTCAAGTGGAGCCTCGCGGAGCATATCCTGGAGTTCGTTGAGGGCGAGACACCTCACATTGCCTGGTCCGGCGATGGCGTTGCCGGGGCACCGCTGCCCTACTTTCGCGAAATGCGCGTGATCAGCGCGACGAACGTCACGCCGCGCATGCGTCGGGTGCGGCTCAAAGGTGCGGACATTGCTCGCTTTGCGATCGGCGGCCTGCATGTCCGCCTGCTGCTTCCACCGAAGCCCGATATCGTTCCGCAATGGCCGGTAATGGGCGAGGACGGACGGCCCGTCTGGCCAAAGGGCGAAGACCGGCCCGTGATGCGGATCTATACGATCCGTGAGATCGATGTGGAACGCGGCGAGATCGATATCGACTTCGTCCTGCACGAAGGTGACCTCACACCGGGATCGACCTGGGCCCAGCAGGCTTGCGCCGGAGACCTCGTCGGAGTGCTGGGACCGGGCGGCGGCGAACTTCCGGAAGCTGATTGGTATCTCTTTGCCGGAGATGAGACCGCACTTCCGGCCATCAGCCGTATTCTCGCGGAGCTTCCGTCAGAATGCAAAGCCACCGTTCTGCTCGAAGTCGCCGATGAGAGCGAGGAACAACCTCTTCATTCTGCCGCCGCACTGGACATCCGCTGGATGCACCGGAACGGTGCGCCGGCAGGAACTACATCCCTGATAGAGGATGCCATCCGCGAAGTCGCCATGCCGTCGAACGAAGCGCGCCGCTTCATCTGGGCTGGCTGCGAACAGAAAAGTTGCCGGTGCCTGAAAAAGCTCCTGCGCAAGGAGTGGAACGTTCCAACTTCGGAGCACCAGGTCGTCGCCTATTGGCGTGCGGGCCATACGGCCGATCAGGTCGAGCATTAAAAGTGAGCCGGAGCGGATAAGGCCACTCCGGCTCACTTCATGCGTCTGAACGAATACCTTATGCCGCGTACTTGCCGCGTAGATAGGCAAGGTAGGGCGCGGGATTGAGGCCCCGTCCCGTTTCGCGCTCAAGCAACTCGTCGCGCATGAACCGGCGACCGTGCTGCCAGATCCGGCTGCGCAGCTCTTCCGCCAGGGCAGAATACTGGCCAGCCTCGATGGCCGCATCGAGTGATGGCTTCTGCCGACGCAGGGTCTCCATCACCTGGGCGCCCATGACGTTGCCGATGGTATAGGTCGGGAAGGAGCCGATATAGCCGGTCGACCAATGCACATCCTGAAGAACACCCTTCGCATCGTTCGGCACGATGAGATCAAGATCGCGCCGGATCGTGGCATTCCAGGCTTCCGGCAGCTCGGCGACAGGCAGCGTGCCGTCCATGAGCGCGCATTCGATGTCGGTCCGCAGCATGATGTGGAAGTCGTAGGTGAGTTCATCTGCCTCGACGCGGATGAAGCCGGGCTCGACGCGGGTGACAGCGAGATAGAATTCCTCCGCGCTCACATCGCCGAGCTGATCCGGAAAATGCTTCTGCAGTTCGGGGAAGTGACGCTGCCAGAAAGTGCGACTGCGGACGATGTGGTTCTCCCACAAGCGCGACTGGGATTCATGGGCACCGAAGCTGGTGCCGCCGACCGCATAGAGACCAACCAGATCGGTCGCAAGCGTGGTGCGGGTATAGGCTGGATCGACGCCTTGCTCGTAGAGCCCATGCCCGACCTCATGGGCCGTGCCAAACATGGAGGCCGGAAGGTAGTTGCGGTTGTAGCGGGTAGTGATGCGCACATCGTTGCGGGTGAACGACACCTCGAACGGATGCACGGTGGTGTCCAAGCGTCCACGTTGAGGATCGTATCCAAGCTTCTCGGCGAGGCTCAGGCCGAAGGCGCGCTGTCCCTCCTCCGGATAGTCACGGAACAGGAAATCCGAACGGGGTTGCGGGCGCGATCTTGCCGTATCGAGGATCGGCAGCAGCCCGGCCCGCAATTCCTTGAACAGGGATTTGAGGCTCGCGGCCGTTTCGCCCGGCTCGTAGATCGACACCATGGCATCATAGGGATGCTCACTCCAGCCGATGCAATCGGCATAGGTGCGGGACAATGCGACGGTCTTCGCAAGGTAGGGCGAAAAGATCGAGAAATCGCTCTTCGAGCGCGCCTCGATCCAGGCCGCCTGGGCGACGGTGCGAAGGGCTGCCCGCTCCTGAATCAGCGAGGCGGGTACTCGCTTGTGATGGTCCACCGCGTGCCGCGTCTGCTGCACCATGCGCCGCTCGGCGGAATCCTCCGCAAGTCCCTCGAGCGCCCGCTCTGCCTCCTCGAGCGCGCTCTCGGTCTCAGACGCGAGAAGGAGGTCGCGCGCAAGTCGAGTTAGCGTCGCTATCTGATGACCACGTGTTTCCGCGCCGCCCGCGGGCATCATGGTGCGGGAATCCCAGGTCAGGACGGATGCCGCATTGAGCACGTCATTGACGGCGGCGATGCGCTCCTGGAGCGCCACGAGAGAGGCTTGCTGAGTCATGAGGGTTGGAGCTCTCGATTAATCCGTGCCACCGGTGTTGAGATGGCAGGCGGAGAAGCGGCCAGGGCCGATGGCGGTCAGTGCAGGCGCTTCCCGCTTGCAGCGTGGCCCCGCGAAGGGACAGCGCGGATGGAAATGGCATCCACTCGGCGGATGAAGCGGCGACGGGATTTCGCCGGCAATCGGGCGAAAATTCTTCTTGCCCACACCAATGCGCGGAACGCTCTCGAAGAGCGCTCGGGTATAGGGATGGTTCTGATTGGCATAGAGCTCGGCCGTCGGCGCCAGCTCGACGATGCGCCCGAGATACATGATCGCGACGCGGTCGGAAACGTGCCGCACCACGCCGAGATCGTGGCTGATGAAGATGCCGGTCAGATCGAGATCCCGGCGCAGATCCATGAAGAGGTTGAGCACCTGCGCCTGGATCGACACGTCGAGTGAAGCGACCGGCTCGTCGAGCACCAGGAGATCGGGCTTCATGGCGAGCGCGCGGGCAATAGCGATGCGCTGGCGCTGGCCGCCGGAAAACTGATGCGGGAAGCGCCTGCGATAGCTCGGGTCGAGCCCGACGCGTCCGAGCAGATCCGCCACGTAGGAATCCGCGTCACGCGCCTTGACGATACTGTGCGCCACCGGACCCTCGGCGACTGTATCGCCGATGCGGATGCGCGGATTGAGGCTCGCGAAAGGATCCTGATGGATCATCTGAACGCGGGTCGTCAGCTTCTGCGTGCGTCGCCCCTGCGGCTTAGCAACGGGTGCTTTGTCGAACAGAATCTTGCCATCGCTCGGCGTATAGATGCCAGCGATCATGCGTCCGAGCGTCGACTTTCCGCAGCCGGATTCCCCGACCAAGCCCACGACCTCGCCCTTGGCGACGCTCAGGCTGACATCGGTCACCGCGCGCACGGTCTCGGCCTTCGGCCCCGCGCTCAGGAGACCGGCGATGCGCTCCCCGAGATTGAGCTGCTTTACGAAGCGCTTCGATACGTGGTCGATGTCAAGGAAAGCGGCTGGCATGAAACGGGCTCGATCGGATAATGGCAAAGGGCGGTACGTCCGTCCTCGAAGTATTTGACGGGCGGTGTCGTAGTGCAGGCGGGTCCCGCCTTGGCGCAGCGAGGTGCGAAAGCGCAGCCTGGTGGAAGATTGGCCAGAGACGGCGTCGATCCGGGGACCTGCGGAAGCTTCGTCCCGGGCTCGTGTTCGGCCGGCACGGATGCGAGAAGGCCCGCAGTATAGGGATGGCGCGGCGATGCGATCACATCGGCAGCCGGACCACTTTCCACCACCCTGCCCGCATACATGACGCAGATATCGTCCGCGAGGCTCGACACCACGGCAAGGTCGTGCGTCACCCAGACGAAGGCGGTGCCGGTATCATCCGCAAGACGCCGCACCTCGGCCAGGATCTGGCCCTGGATGGAAACGTCAAGCGCCGTGGTCGGCTCGTCCGCGATGATGACGGCAGGGCTGTGAAGGAGGGCGATGGCTATCGCGACGCGCTGGCGCATGCCGCCGGAGAGCTGATGCGGATAGGCATCGAGGCGCTCCTCGGGGCTTGGAATACCCACCTTGGCGAGCGCGTCGCGTGCCCTGGCGCGTGCCACCTTGCGCGAGACCTTGTCGTGCGCCCGCACCGCCGCGATCATTTGCGTCCCGATCTTGAGAACCGGGTTGAGTGTCATCATCGGGTCCTGGAAGACCATGGCGATCTGGGCGCCGCGGACCTGCCGCATCGCCTCGCCTTTCAGATGGGTGAGATCCTTGCCGTTCAAGAGAACCTCACCGCCCGCGACTTTGCCGGGGGGCTCGATCAGGCCGAGAATGGAATACCCTGTCACGCTCTTGCCGGAACCGGACTCACCGACGAGGCCGAGAATGCGGCCTCGGCCGACCTCGAAGCTGACGCCGTCGACGGCCTTCAGAACGCCAGCTCTGGTCTGGAACTGCGTCTGAAGGTCTTTGACACGAAGAACCGCATCGCTCATCGGCTGCGCCTCGGATTCAGAACGTTGCGGACCTGATCGCCGACAAGATTAATGGCAACGACGGTCAGCATCAGGGCTATGCCGGGATAGATTGAGATCCAGTAGCGGCCCGAGAGCAGAAACTGGAAGCCGTTGGAAATCAGGGAGCCCAGCGAAGGCTGGGTGATGGGCAGGCCCAACCCCAAAAACGATAGGGTCGCTTCGAGTGCGATGGAGTTCGCCACCTGCACGGTCGCAACCACGATCAGCGGCGGCAAGGCATTGGGCAGGAGATGGCGAAACAGTACATGACGGGCAGGCAACGGGGTGGACAAAGCCGCCTCGATGTAATCCTTGCGCCGCTCCGCGCTGGCAGCACCATGAGTCGTGCGGGCGAAATAGGCGTATTGCGCGGCCACCAGCGCCGCGACCAGCTGCATCAGGCCCTGCCCCAGCATGGCGACGAGAACCAGCGCGAGCAGGATCGCCGGCAGGGAGAGCTGCAGGTCGATGATGCGCATGATGAGCGCCTCGACGCGACCGCCATAATAGGCCGCAATAAGGCCGACCGTCGTGCCGAGCACGAGTGCCAGGGTACCGGCCATGACGCCGACGATCAGGCTCGTGCGAAGACCGTAGAGAATGGCGGAGAAGAGGTCTCGCCCAGCGGCATCCGTGCCGAGCCAGTGGACGTAGCCACCGGATCCGACCTCTCCAGGCTCGAGGCGGGCATCGAACAGGTCGAGAGCTTCCTGGTTATAGGGATCCTGCGGCGCCACGAAGGGCGCAAGAAGGGCCATGAGAACCACGACGACGACGACGATCAGGGCCGCAACGGCAACCGGGCTCTGGCGGAAATCCGACCAGAAGTTGGAGAGCCGGGTCCAGCCGGTTTCCGCCGGCAGTGCGACTGTAGGAGAACTGCTCATGACGCCGCCTTTACCCGAATGCGCGGGTCAAGCTGGCCATAGACCAGATCGACAACGAGGTTGATCATAACGAAGAGGAACACCACGAGGATGAGGTAGGCGACCATCACCGGACGGTCGAGCACCGTGATCGAGTCGATGATGAGCTTGCCCATGCCGGGCCAGTTGAAGACTGTTTCCGTCACCACCGCGAAGGCGAGCGTCGAGCCGAGCTCCAAGCCGAACACAGTCACGATGGGGATCGAAATGTTCTTGAGCACATGGAGTCCGACGACCTTGCTCTCGGAGAGGCCTTGTGCGCGGGCGAAGCGCACGTAATCCGAACTCATCACCTCGGCGGTGCCCGCGCGCGTCAGGCGGATCAGAAGGCCGAGCTTGAACAGCGCCAAGTTGAACGCCGGCAGGATGATGTAGCTCCAACCCTCGAGCGAGGTAATCGACAGATTCATGCCGAGCACCTGGGTGGTCGGCCCGCGCCCGCCTGACGGCAGCCAGCCCAATTCGACCGCGAAGGTCATGATGAGGAGAAGTCCGACCCAGAAGCTCGGCACGCTGAAGCCGAGAACGGAGAACGCCATGATGGCCTTGGCCGAAAGCGATTCCGACTTGTATCCAGCCCACAGGCCGAGCGGGATGCCCAGGCACGTGGCGATCAGCATGGCCGTCAGGGCAAGCTCCAAGGTCGCCGGGAAGCGTGACCAGATCAGGTTCAGCACCGGCAGGCGATAGATGAAGGATTCGCCGAGATCTCCGTGCAGCATGTTGTTCATGAACACGAAGTACTGCTGGTACAGGGGAAGATCGAGGCCGTAGCGATGGATCAGAGCCTCGCGCAAGGCCTGATCGGACGCAGGATCGATCATCACATCGATGGGATTGCCGATGGCATAGACGCCAAGGAACACGATGATCGACATCGCGATCACGACCATGAGCGCCTGCAGGACGCGCTGAATAAGAAAACCGATCATGCTGTCTCGTGCATGGTGCCGGGATACCGAGGCGTGAGAGACAGGCTGCCCGACATGCCCTGACGTCCATTAATCAAAAAGCCGGAGGGAAAGAGATTTCCCTCCGGAAGAGGCCGGCCGGGATGCCCCGACCGGCTGTCGATGTGATCAGCTCTTCGGCTTGATCTCATAGGCCAGGGTTTCCTGGTCGACGCGCGCCGGGATCGTGAGCATGCTCTTCTTGGCGGCCCAGACCGTCTGGATCTGAACCGTCGGGATCAGAGCGCGATCGTTCATGGAGATTTCCGTCACCTTCTCGAAGAGTGCGCGGCGCTTCGGATCGTCCATGGTGCGTGCGCCTTCCTGCAGGAGCTTGTCGACTTCCGGATTGGAGTAGCCCTGCTTATTGAATGCGCCGAGACCAATCTGCGGATCGGCCGTGTGCACCAGCGAACCGTAGGTATAGCTCGCCTCGCCCGTCAGCGTGCCCCAGCCGCTCATCCAGAGCGAGAACTCACCCTTCTGCTGAGCCGGGAAGAACACGGTGCCGTTGAGCGCATTAGCGTTCACCCTCAAGCCGGCACGGGCCCACATCTGCGAGAGTGCCTCGCACACCGCGCCATCGCCCGGCAGGCGGTTGTTGGTGCAGTGGAAGTCGATCTCGAAGCCCTTCGGATAGCCGGCATCGGCCAGAAGCTGCTTCGCCTTGGCCAGATCGTAAGGACGCTCGGGCAGGTTCTTGTTGCCGCCGAAGAAGTTGGCAGGCATCAGCTGGTTGGCCGGGCGCCCGAGACCTTCCAGCACGACGCGAACCAGCGTCTTGCGGTCGATGGCGAGATCCATGGCCTCACGCACCTTCGGGTCGCGCAAAGGATTGGCGTCGATCTCCTTGCCGTCGACCTTCACCTTCCTCGGCAAGGTCTCCTTCACATTCGGCGTGAGATTCAGGAAATAGACCGAGTCGGCGACAAACGTATCGACCGACTTGTCCTTCTGCATGGCAGCATAGTCGGTGGCCGGTACGTAGTTGGCGAGATCGACCTGGCCGGATTTCAGCGCTGCCATGCGGGCCGGATCGCTCGGGATCTCCTTGCGGATCACCTTCTGCCAAGGCTGCTTTCCGCCCCAGTAGTTATCATTGCGCTCGAGAACGAGATCGCCCTTCGGCTCCCAGGAGACGAACTTGTACGGCCCGGTGCCGATAGCGGCCTTGCCGGAGTTGAACTGCTCGTTGCGGGCTTCCATGCCGACATTCTTCGACACAACGAAGAGGCGGATGAAATCATTCGGCAGGGTCGGCGCTGGAGCCTTGGTCTTCACGTGCAGGGTGTACTTGTCGGCGACCTTCGTCTCCGCCACCTGCTTCGTGTAGATGGTCATGCTCATGGGGCCGGTGACGACCGGAATGCGATCGATCGAGAACTTCACGTCCTCGGCGGTCAGTTCCGATTCATCGTGGAATTTCACACCTTCCCGGATCTTGAACTCCCAGGTGGTGTCGTCGATGGGCTTCCAGGACGTCGCGAGGCCGGGCTTCAGTCCCAGGTTCTCGTCCGACATCACGAGCGTATCGAAGATATGGCGGAGGGCCTCCGCCTGACTGCCGAGCGTCGACCAATGCGGGTCGATCGAGTCGGGGCCGGCCCGCAGCCCCATGGTCAGGGTCTGCGCGGAAACCGAGCCGCCGAGGACGGTTCCGAGGACGAGAGCAGCAACGAGCGATCCACCAAGTTTGAAGTTTTGTTTCACTTCACTTCCCCTCTTGCTAATACCCTGGCTTTTCGTCCAAGGTGTTCTTATCGATTAGAACGGTAGGTCACTCGAACAAGAAAAGTCAACAGTACCTTGCCCAAACCTGAACCAGCATCTGACGCTTATGAAGGCATCCGTTATAGCGACACGGAACAGACGCCGGATGAGCGCATCCTTACCAACCTCGCGGGAGCCCTCGACCGCTCTCTGCCGGTGCCGCTGGGCATCCAGCTGCGCGGTTTGATCGAGTTCGGTATTGCCTTGGGCGAGCTGCCAACCGGCCAGCGCCTACCCTCGGTGCGGGAATTGGCGGAGCGGGCCGGCATCGCGCATATGACTGTCGCAACGGTTTACCGGGAGTTGCGCGAGGCTGGGCTCATTGAGGCGAAACCGGGTGCGGGCACCTATGTCGGCGATGGGCACAACAGCGACGGCCTGCGCTCGACCGCGATCCGGAAGATTCAGCGCCGAATCGAGACGCTTTTCAACGAAGCCGAGCAGCTTGGGCTCGCGCCGTCTGTCGTGTCGTCGCTGGTGAACGCTCGCGCCGCCCGGGGCCCGACACTGACACGGCCTCTGCGCCTCGTCATGGTTGGCAATTTCGTCGAGACGACTCAGCAATATGCCAACCGAATTCAGGACTATCTCGGCGCCGGTGATACCATCGGCGTGACGACGGTGGACGCCCTGCACGCGGGCGAGAGCTTTCCCCTGCTCTGCGATATCTGCATCACCCTTGCTCATCGTCGCGGCGAGGTCGAGCATCTTGTCCCCAGCGGTATTCCGGTCGTGGGCTTAAGTTTTATTCCATCCGAGGAGACACGGGCGCAGCTTGCCATGATCGATCCCATGGCCCGCATCGGCATTGTATCGATCTTTCCCGAATTCACCGCCCTGATGAAGCCCGGCGTGCTGCGCTTTGCACCCCATGTTTCCGACGTCGACGTACGTCTCATCACCGCACCCGATCTGGAAGCGTTCCTGTCCCAGGTCGATGTGGCGATCTATGCCAGCGGCGCGGAGGCGACTGTCAGACAGATGCTACCGGAAAATCGCCAGGCCATGGAGTTCCGCTACGTGCCGGATCCCCATGCCATCCGCGCCACGCTTCTCCCCGTGATCGAGCGGCTGCGCTCATCCATCGTTTCACAAGAGGAAATGTCTTCATGAAAATCAGTGAGATGAACTGGCTTCAGGTCGAAGAATACCTGAAGACGGATGATCGCGCCGTCGTTCCCCTCGGCTGCACGGAGCAGCACGCCTATTTGAGCCTGTCCGTCGACAGCATCCTGGCGGAACGCGTGGCTGCGGAAGCTGCCGCTCCGACTGGAGTGCCAGTTTTCCCCGTTCAGGCCTATGGCATCACACCCTATTTCATGGCTTATCCGGGCACGATCTCGCTGAAAGCAGACACCTATCTGCGGATCATCACAGACATTCTCGATTCCCTGAAGCGCACCGGCTTCCGCCGTATCCTCTTCGTCAACGGCCATGGCGGGAACACGCCGGGCCAGACCGCTGCCATCGAGTGGATGGGCGCGAATCCAGACTGCCGGGTGAAATTCCACAACTGGTGGAATGCGCCGCGTACTTTCGAGAAGGTGAAGCAGATCGATCCGGTTGCTTCTCACGCCTCCTGGATGGAGAACTTCCCCTGGACGCGCCTGCCCAGCATCGAGCAGCCTTCTTACCAGAAGCCGATGGTCGACCTGGAGCGCATGCGGACATTCGACCCAGAGGGTGTCCGCGAGATCCTGCAGGACGGAAATTTCGGCGGCTACTTCCAGCGCTCCGATGAAGACATGAACGCCATCTGGTCGGTGGCCATCGACGAAACCCGCGTGCTGATCGAGAACTGGTGATGAACGAGAACACGATCCTGATCTGGGGTGCCGGCGCCATCGGTGGCACGCTTGGCGCCTATCTTGCCCGGGCCGGCGAAGACGTGCTTCTCGTCGACATCGTCGAGCCGCATGTAGAGGCGATGAAGAAGGACGGCCTTTTCATCGAAGGCCCCGTCGAGATGTTCCGTCAGTCGGTGACGGCGGCTTTGCCGTCGGAGGTGACAGGCCAGTTCAAGCGCATCATCCTGGCCGTCAAGGCTCATCACACCCGTGATGCGGTGCGCGCCCTGAAACCGCATCTCGCTCCTGACGGGACGGTTCTCTCCGCACAGAATGGCCTCAACGAGATTGTTATCGCCGAAGAAGTAGGAACCGAGCGGACAATCGGCTGCTTCGTCAATTTCGGCGCGGACTGGCTGGAACCCGGCCGCATTCTCTTCGGCAACCGCGCAGCGGTGGCGGTCGGCGGTCTCGATGGACAAGTCACAGATGCGGTGCGCGATTACCATCGGCTGCTGTCGATCTTCGAGCCGAAGGCAGTGCTCACCGACAACATCTGGGGCTATCTCTGGGGCAAGCTTGGATACGGCTCCCTGCTATTTGCAACCGCGCTGACCAATGCCTCGATGTCCGAGAACCTCGCTTCCGAGCGGCATTTCCCGGTCTATCACCGCCTTGGACAGGAAGTGATGGCGGTGGCGAAGGCCCGCGGCGTGAAGCCATTGGGCTTTAACGGATTCGACCCCGATGCCTTCATGCCGGGGGCGGACGAGGCAGCCGCCCGTCGCTCCGTTGCCGACATGGCCGAGTTCAACCGGCACACCGCCAAGACCCATTCCGGCATTTGGCGCGACCTTGCCGTGCGCAAGCGCAAGACCGAGGTCGACGCGCAGATCGCGATCATTGCGACCCTCGGCCAGGAAGCGGGTATTCCGACGCCTTCCATCAGCAAGCTGGTCGAACTGATCCACGACATCGAGGACGGGCGGCGCGAACAATCCTGGTCAACTCTCGACGCGATGCTGACGCCATGAAACTCGACTTCACCAATCGCCGTGTCGCCGTGACCGGAGCGGCACAGGGAATTGGCCGCACCATCGTCCAGTCCCTTGCTGCGGAAGGCGCGCATGTCTGGGCTCTCGACATGGACGAGACCGGCTTGCGCGTGGCCGCGGAAGCGGGCGCCAAGGCAACCCACACCCTCGATCTTGCGGATCGTGCCGCGGTCAGCCGCGTCTTTGACGAGATGGCGGAGAGCCTCGGCGGAATCGACATCCTCGTCAATTGCGCTGGCGGCGTGCGCGGTCAGGTAGCCAAACCCATTGAGGAAGTGAGCGAGCAGGACTGGCTCGTTCTGTTCGAGGCCAATGTGCATGGCGCCTTCTTTTGCTCGCAGGCGGTGGCTCCGCACATGAAGCGCCAGAAGTTCGGCCGCATCGTCAACATTTCGTCGGGTGCAGGCCTGCGCCCGAGCCTGACGGGAATTCAGGCCTATACGGCCTCGAAGCATGCGCTCGTCGGGTTGACGAAGCAGTTGAGCTTCGAGCTCGGTCCTCATGGAATCACCGTCAACAGCGTCGCCCCCGGCTTCGTGCTGTCGAACCCGGCAACGCAACGCCAATGGGAGAGCTACGGCCCTGAAGGTCAGGCGCGCTTGGTGGAGAGCATTCATACACGCCGCCTGGGATACCCGCAGGATATCGCGAACGCCGTCATGTTCCTGGTCTCCGAAGCGGCATCCTGGATCTCCGGGCAGATCATTTCCGCGGATGGCGGACGCTCGTGAGACCTGGATTGGGTGAATCAATTTTCAGCTAAGGAATTTGAGGACAAATCATGGACGATATCAGCAGCCAGCCCTGGCGTTGGGACGAGCAGACCTGGCGCAGCAAGGTGGATCACGTGCGCGCAGGCCGCTCTATGAAGCCGGCGAAGTGGAAGAATGGGGCCCGCTGCGCCGTCGCTCTGTCATTTGATTCCGATCACGAGACGAATGAGCTGCGCGATGGTGGCAAATCCATCGGTCGCATGTCACAGGGACAGTATGGCAACCGCCAGGGTGTGCCGCGCATTCTCAATGCGCTCGCCAAATATGATGCCAAGGCGACCTTCTTCGTTCCGGCCGTTGCCGCCCTCCTTTACGAAGATGAGCAGCGCCGGGTCGTCGCGGAAGGCCACGAGATTGGCATCCACGGCTGGATCCACGAACTTAACAGCCAGCTTCCTTACGAAATCGAGCGCGACCTGATGTTCCGCTCGGCAGATACCCTGGAGCGGATCACCGGTGTCCGGCCCGTGGGCCTGCGCACTCCGTCCTGGGACTTTAGCCCAAGCACGCTGTGCATCGAGCGCGAGCTCGGCCTTCTCTACGATTCCTCGCTCATGGCCGACGACGATCCTTACGAGCTGCTGGAACAGGGCGAACCCACCGGCATCGTGGAGCTTCCCGTGGAGTGGATCCGTGACGATGCTGTCTATTTCAACATGCACCGCTTCAACGGCCTGCGCCCGCATACGCCACCGGCAGCCGTCTACGATATCTTCTTCCGCGAATTCGAGCGGGCCTACGAGGAAGGCGGACTGTTCCTCCTCACCATGCATCCGCACGTGACCGGCTACCGCTCGCGCATCTGGATTCTCGAAAAGCTCCTGGAAGAAATCACCCGGCGCTCAGATGTGTGGATCGCAACGCACGCGGAAATCGCCGCCTTTGTGAAAGCGGAATGCGCCTGATGAGTCGCACTGCCCGCGCCCGGGATGCAGGCCTCGCCTGCGGCAGCCTGCCGGTAGGAACCCTCAACAGCATCGCTGACGTTCCGGGCGTACGCGTCGGCCATCGCACGCTCATCGATGGCGATACCCGAACCGGGGTGACTGCCATCGTTCCGCATGTCGGCAATCTCTATCGCGAGAAGCCGGTCGCCGCCGCTCATGTTCTGAACGGCTTCGGCAAGAGCGCAGGGCTTGTGCAGGTCGAAGAGTTGGGCACGCTCGAAACGCCCATCCTCCTCACTAATACTCTTTCCGTCGGCACCTGCTGTACCGCCCTCGTGCGCCACGCCATTGAGCGCAATCCGGATATCGGTCGCGAGACCGCCACCGTGAACCCTCTCGTATTCGAGTGCAATGACGGATACCTGAACGACATTCAGGCTCTCGCCGTCACAGAAGCGGACGCCCGTGCTGCCCTGGAGGATGCTTCATCGCAGTTCGAGGTCGGTTCAGTGGGTGCCGGCTGCGGCATGAGCACCTTCGGCTTCAAGGGCGGCATCGGCACGTCCTCCCGCCGGCTGGATCTTGACGGGCAAGGCTTCCACCTGGGCGTGCTTGTCCTGTCCAATTTCGGCCGTGCAGGAGACCTGCGCCTTCCCGATGGCAAAACCGTTGCACCTTCAATGGCTGCCGCAGACAAGAGAGCCACGGAGAAAGGCTCCATCATCGTCATTGCCGCTACGGACATCCCATTGAGCGATCGGCAACTCAAGCGGGTCATCCGCCGCTCTGGCGTTGGGTTGGCGCGACTAGGCTCCTTCTGGGGTCATGGCAGCGGCGATATCGCGCTCGGCTTCACAACCGGCAACATCCTGTCGCATGACGAGAAAGCCGCTCTCGTGGATCTCCGCATCCTCAATGAAAACCGCATGGACCTCCTCTTCGAGGCCATGGCCGATGCCACGCAGGAGGCCGTCCTCGACGCGCTCGTCGCGGCAGGCCCGATGACAGGCCGCGGGGGCCATCATCGCCCCCACCTCCTCGATGCCCTGAAAACCCTCTCACCGGAAGCGTAAAGCCATGACCGGCAGCAAGACTCTCGACAACGATTTTGCCCTCGCGGTCCACGGCGGGGCCGGCACGATCCTGCGCAGCAAGATGACACCCGAGCGGGAGGCCGCTTATCACGCGGGCCTGCGCCGTGCTCTTGATGCCGGTCGCGTCGTTTTGGCCGATGGCGGCAGCGCGCTCGATGCAGTGTCGGCTGCCGTCATGGCGCTCGAGGACGAGCCGCTCTTCAATGCCGGACGCGGCGCGGTCTACACATCGGCCGGCAAGCAGGAAATGGATGCTGCGGTCATGGATGGGCGTGACCGTTCGGCTGGCGCCGTCGCCGGAATCTGCGGCCCGCGCAATCCGGTTCTTGCGGCGCGAGCCATAATGGATCATTCAGATCACGTGATCCTCATCGGCGAAAGCGCCATGGAGTTCTGCCGCAGGCAGGGGCTCACCTTCGAGGAAGCCTCCTATTTCTATACCGAGCAGCGCTGGAACGCTCTGCAGGAAACGCTTGCCATGCGCAAAGGCGGCGCCGACGACCAGGACGAATCACGCAAGCACGGCACGGTCGGCGCGGTGGCCCGCGACCGGCACGGTAATCTTGCCGCAGCCACCTCCACCGGCGGCATGACCGCAAAGGCGCCCGGACGCGTCGGCGATAGCCCCGTGATCGGCGCGGGAACCTGGGCGGACAACGAGACCTGCGCGATCTCCGCCACAGGCCACGGCGAGATCTTCATCCGCTATGCGGCGGCTCATGAGATCGCGTCCCGCATGCGCTATGCCGGCCAGTCCCTGGAGGAAGCCTCGCGCGCAGTGGTGATCGACATGCTGGCTCCGGCTGGAGGTTCCGGCGGCATCGTCGCTGTCGATCGTGCCGGTAACGTGTCTCTGCCCTTCAACTGCTCGGGCATGTATCGCGGTATGGTCAAGAGCGACAGGCATCTCCTGACCGCAATCTATGAAGAGCCGCTCGTCGATTACCGGAACGCATAGAGGCCAAGTCAATGAGGCATTGAACCGGGGCGGACATGGATGAATGATGGTGGGGCCTAGCCAAGGGAGAGCTTATCGTGATCTCGAACTACGCCTCAGCAGCCATTTTTCTCACAGGCACGCTCATCTCATCGCTTGCCCTCGCGCAGCAGCCTGCCCAGCCTCAGACAGGGCTCTGGTCCGTTTACGAACAGAGTATCAAAGGCGCCAAGCATATCGACCTCACCCATGCCTTCGCACCCGTCCAGCCAGTCTGGCCGGGCTTCGGGCATGCGGAGTTCAAGGCGACGACGGCCGGGGCAGACATCCCGAACTATGTCGCGAAGGGTGACGAATACACCTATGCCAAGCATGGGTTCGTCGCCACGAGTTACCTGCTCACCACGGATCAGTACGGGACCCAGCTCGATCCGCCGGCCCATTGGGACGAATATGGTGCAACGATCAGCGACCTTCCGGCCACGTACGCAATCCGCCCGCTTGTCGTGATCCCGATTCATGAAAAGGTTACAGCCGACCCAGGCTATCACCTGAGTGTTCAGGATATTCGGGACTGGGAGAGTCGGAATGGACGGATTCCGGAAGGCGCTGTCGTGATGGTCCGATCGGACTGGTACAAAGGCTGGAACGACCCCGCTCGCTTTGCGAGCAAACCGCATCCGGGCGTCAGCCTGGATGCCCTCAAGCTCCTCCATCTCGAACGCAAGATCCTGTTCCATGGGCATGAGCCTCTCGACACGGACACGACGCCGACTCTCGAGGGCGAGGCCTGGCTTTTGCACAACCATTTCACCCAAGCGGAGGGTGTCGCCAATCTCGACAAGGTTCCGGAGGCCGGAGCGCTCATTTCCATCGGCTTCGCCAAGCCCCTGGGTGGCACAGGCGGCTATGCCCGCTACGTGGCCATCGCACCCGCCGATTGGCCGCACGGGGTCACGGTTGCCGAGGCGCCTGGTGCCCCACTCCCGAAGCAATCGGCGCCCCTGCGTCGGGATGACAAGGGCGTGATGCGTCCTCAAGTGGGAGCAAAGTGAACGAATATATGAGAGGGTCGCTCAGCGGCCCTCCCGTTCCGGTGCGCCACGACTATTCCCTCCTTCAGGCAGGCGCCTATATCCCACCCGTTCCGAACCCATCCCGAAGAGGAATTGTCCATGCCGCTCAATGAGAATCCCGTCTGGTTCATCACAGGCTGCTCCACCGGATTCGGGCGGGAACTCGCTCAATTGGTGCTGCAACGGGGCTGGCGCGCCGTGGTGACGGCCCGCGACGTCAGCCGCGTGCAGGATCTGACTCGCGGACATGAGGATGGAGTTCTTGCTCTGTCGCTCGATGTCACCCGAAACGGCGACATCACCGCCGCCGTCAAGGAGGCCGAGACACGTTTCGGTTCCATCGACGTGCTCGTGAACAATGCCGGCTATGGATACCAAGCCTCCATCGAGGAAGGTGATGACGCGGAGATCCGCGCCCAGTTCGAGACGAATGTCTTTGGCCTCGCGGCGATGACCCGTGCCGTGCTTCCCGGCATGCGGGCTCGTCGCAGTGGCCATATCGTCAATATCTCATCGCAGGCCGGATTCATCGGCTACCCAGGCTCGGGCTATTATGCGGCGACCAAGCATGCGGTGGAAGGTCTGTCCGATGCCCTTTCAAAAGAGGTCGCGCCGCTTGGGATCAAGGTGACATGCGTCGAGCCTGGGCCTTTCCGCACCGACTGGGCAGGCCGATCCCTGCAGCAGCGGCGCCCGACGATTGCCGACTACCAGGAGACGGTCGGCGCCCGCCTCGAAACGACGGCGAACTACAGCGGCAAGCAGCCTGGTGATCCTATTCGGGCGGCGGAAGCCATCATCAAGGTCGTCGAGGCAAACGATCCGCCCAAGCATCTTGTCCTGGGTGCCATTGCACTCGACGGGATCCGGGAGAAGCTCAAGGAAACTCTTGTGGAAGTCGAAACCTGGGCGGAGACCAGCCGGGGAGCAGACTATCCGGAAAACGAGCACTAGACACACATTTGCATGATCGGCCGGATGGCGGCTATCCTGCCTGCGTCGCATGGGCAGCCACTTGTGGCACGCCCTCGCCTCTTCCGACGATCACAAGGAGCTTCTCGGCCATGAGCCTTGAATCCGTTCGCGCCTTTCTGGCCCAAAACGCACCGGATATCGAGATCATCGAAATGCAGACAAGCACCGCTACTGTGAATCAAGCGGCGGAAGCTCATGGCGTCGGCCCAGAAAAGATCGCGAAAACGTTGTCACTGCGCGTCGGCGAGAAAAGCTTTCTCGTCGTCACGAGCGGGACGGCCCGGCTGGACAACCGCAAGGTCAAGGCAGCCTTCGGCGGCAAGGCCTCCATGCTGGACGCAGAGCAGGTCCAGGCTCTCACGGGACATCCCGTTGGTGGAGTGTGCCCGTTCGGGTTGGCAACGCCGCTTACGGTCTATTGCGACATCTCCCTGAAAGCCTTCGACGAAGTCGTCCCTGCCGCCGGTTCGATTCATACGGCTGTGCGCATCGATCCTCAGCGTATGGCCGATCTCGTCGGCGCCGATTGGGTGGATGTCTGTCAGTAGAACATCCGTCTGGGCAACCGGTGTAAGACGGAGCCGATGCGGTAGTCTTTCCACGCTCTCCATCGCCTTTCAGCAAATATCAGGATTGCTGCGGCAGCGGCTGGCGGGATTGTGAGCTGGCTTCACTCCTCACGTGTAATTTGGACCGGTAGCTCAGCATCGCCACCGGAGCGATCGCGAGGACGACGAGAAACGCCGCAAGCCCGAAACAGGCGCTGTAGCCGAAATGCTGCGCGATCCAGCCCGCACCGATGCCGCCGATCATGCTGACGAGCGCATCCATGCATTGCAGCAGCGTGAAATCGATCCCGGCCTGGCGCGGATCCGAAAGCGTCATGAACTGCGCATAAAGCCCCACGAAACCCAGTGCCATGATGGCGGACGAACTGGCAAGCGCCAGCCCGAGCAGAACAAATTGAGATGCTCCCCCGATCCACGCCGCAGCCGCGAGACCCGACAAGGCAATCGCCTGCAGGACGAGTGCAAGGACCATGATCGCTCCTGCTCCCCAAAGTCGGACCAAGGCACCGCCGAGAAGCGCGCTGCCGAAGCCGATGATCATCCCTCCGGCTCCATTGACGATCCCCAGCGAATCCAGATCGAGACCGGAATCGACGAGGAACGGACTGAGCATCACCAAGCCCCATTTCTGCGAAACGGCATAGAGTGCGGCCAGCGCCAGCCCCTTGCGCATCCCAGTACGGCGCAACGCATCGCGCAAGGATGGTCTATGGGACCGGCCGTCTATCGGCGTGATCGCGGGCGACAGGATGAAGGGCAGTCCGAGCATCACAAGCAGGACCGCCATGACGATCATGGCCTGGGCCCAGTCGACCCGCGCGACGAGCACCAGGAAAAGTCCCGAGCCGATTGCGGAACCCAGATAGGCACCTCCTACCTGAGCGGCATTGCCCCAACCGTGGTATCGCTCCGACAGGCTTTCGACGGCGTGTCCGTCGCAGGCGATGTCTACGGTCGAGGCTGCGAATGCGACCACGATGAGAATGGCCATGAGCGGCACGAAACTGGTCGGGCCGATTGCAGCAGCCAGGATGAAGCACGCGGCCGAGATCAGCCCGCCGATCAGGACGATGGAACGCGAGCGGCTCGGACCAGTTGGCGGCAGCCGATAACGCTCGATCGCCGGGGCCCAGAGAAACTTCAAGACCCAAGGCAGAACCGCGAGATAGGTCAGCCCGATCTGGTCGAGAGGCAGCCCGCGGTCGCGGAGCACGCTCGGAAGAGCGCTGAAGGTCACTCCTCCGATGATGCTCTGCCCCATATACAGTCCTCCGATCGCAAGGACGACGGCAAGTGGGGAGCCGAGACCGCGTGCGGGCCGAGCTTTGGGAGCCACCATTCTCACCACCGGTATCGCAGGCTTGCGATGACCTTGCGCCCCTCGTCGAAGTAGCAGTAGCTGGACGTGCAGACTTGGCCGTCCTCATCGAGCAAGTTCGTCGCATTCACCTGGAAGCGCATGCCTTTGAGGCTCGGATTGAGATTCTCGAGATCGTAGCGGATAGCCGCATCGAGATAGGTGCGTGGCTCGTTCTCGATCACGAGGCGGTTGAGGTTGTCGCCGAAGCTGGAGCCGACATAGCGCACGCCGCCGGCAATACCGAGGCCCCTCGCCGGCCCTTCCTGAACCGTATAATCGAGCCAGACCGATGCCAGATGATAGGGAACGCTCGTAAGCCGGTTGCCTACGGTTTCCGGTGTCAGCTTTTCGATTCGAGCATCGGTATAGGAATAGGACGCCTGGATATTCAGACCGTCCGTCAACGAGGCGACACCTTCGAGCTCGAAGCCCTGGGAGCGCAGATCGAGTTGAACCTGCTGGTTGATGCCGTCGACGACCTGGTAGACCACCGCATTATTCTGGTGAATGTCGAAGATGGCGGCGCGAAGGGATGCATTAATGCCTGGAAGGTCGTATTTTACGCCGACCTCAACCTGCTCACCCGTCGTCGGCTCAGCCACGCTGCCTCCCAGGACCGTTCCCGGATTGGGCGTGAAGGACGTTCCCCAGCTCACATAGGGCGCGAGGCCGAAATCCGTCACATAGCCCAGAGCGGCACGTCCCGTGAACTTGGTGTCATCGCGATCGAACTGGAAACCTGCGCTGTCGAACTCGCTCGACAGCCAGTCGTGACGACCGCCAAGGGTCAGACGCCAGTTCTGCCACTTGAGTTGGTCCTGAATGTAAATTCCAGTCAGCGTCTGCGTCTGATCCTCCCGATAGGAGAGCACCGGATCGGTTCCGATGGGAACGACGCCGAAACCTTGCTTGGAGACATAGCTCAAGCGACTGACGTCCAAGCCGGTCAAGATCGTATGATCGACCGCGCCTGTTCTCACGCGGCTTTCGAGATAGGTATCGCTGACGACCCCCCAATTGTTCTCTCGGGTGAGGCCCGATCCACCGAAATAATATTCCTGGTTGGTGCCAAGGGCAGAGAAGCGCGTGCGCTGATGCAGGGTGAAGATGTCGTTGAAGCGGTGCTCGAACTCATAGCCGATC
This sequence comes from Microvirga sp. GN3, assembly GCF_055792825.1. Lineage (NCBI taxonomy): Bacteria > Pseudomonadati > Pseudomonadota > Alphaproteobacteria > Hyphomicrobiales > Methylobacteriaceae > Microvirga > Microvirga sp. GN3. The sequence continues at coordinate 1,075 of NZ_JBVVAK010000121.1, read as the reverse complement.
CGCCCCTGTCTCTGACGGAAATCGTTGTAGCGCTTATCACCGGCGAACACACGGGTCGCCCCGATCGATAGGCTGGTGGGATTTCCCGCAGCATCCGTCGCGTAGTTGTTGATATAGGCCGCGGTACCGCCCGTGGTCGAATCCATGTACTCGCCAAGGACCGTCAGCGTCGTTGCATCGTTCGGCGACCAAGTGAAGGCCGGGGCGATGAAGATGCGATCATCCTTGACGGCGTCGATCTCGGTGCCCGCGTCGCGCAAGAGACCGGTCAGGCGATAGAAGAACGTGTTGTCGGAATTGACGGGACCGGACAGATCGAAGTTGCCCTGCACACGCCCATAGGAACCGGTTTGGACCTCGACTTCGCGGAAGGGTAGAAAAGTCGGACGCTTCGAAATCAGATCGACAATGCCGCCGGTGCTGCTCGCGCCATAAATCGAAGCCGCAGGCCCCCTCAAAATCGCAATTCCCTCCAGACCGTAGGGTTCGAGGCGGAACAGGCCATTTGGGCTGTTCACCTGGCGCAGGCCATCACGGAACACGCCGGTATAGGTGACATCGATGCCGCGGATGCTGAAGGCATCATAACGAGGATCGAAACCATAACGGCCGACCCGCGTGCCGGGAGTGTATGATAGTGCATCGAGCAATGTCTGAGGCTTGCGGTCCTCGAGTTGCTCCTGCGTCACTGTCGAGATCGACTGCGGTATCTCGAGAATCGGAGTGTCGGTCTTGGTTGCAGCGTTGGTCGAAGTAGCGACATAGCCGTTGGCGCTGAGGTCGCCGCCCTGCCCGTTTTTGCTCCCTTCAACCGTCACTTCGTCAAGCTGAATGGCGCGCGTATCGGGTGTCTGAGCGAGCACTTCACTTGAAACGAAAACAAGAGCCGATGACGCCAGCAACGCAAGGGGTAATTTCACAACGAAAACCTTCATATCACGACGGTGGCTTCCGTAATTACCCACGCCCTTGTCATCAGGCGCAATTCCTGAATCCATGGGGCCATGGATCGCACTGATTTGCAGCGCCTGACGAAGGAAGAGCTGATCGAACTGGTGCTGCGGCTGCAGCGGCC
>NZ_JBVVAK010000120.1:0-24227 GCF_055792825.1 Microvirga sp. GN3 | reverse complement strand
TTCTGCGAGAGGCAGGAGCGAAAGGCGAAATCCGTCTCGTCAACCAGTTGTTCGGCCTTGCAGCCTGAACGACCCGTTCGACTGGATTCGTTGTGACCGTTCCAAGTTAATGCAACGGAGCCCCCCATAGCACCGCCTGGTGTGTCCTCGCGCTTTCTGGCTGCCTGTTTGGGCGCAGTCTCGGAGGCACGATCAAGTCATGTTCAAGAGATTGCTGGCGGCCAGAATGCTTTCGCGGCAGCAGGGGAGGCGAGGGCCGGTCCAGATTGAGCAGCGGACCTTTACATAGTCGTCCTCGTCGCTTGAATTCGGGCCGCGAGTGAATTCAATCCGTGTACAATCCGATCCATGCAACACAGCGCGCAAATATGGCACGCTCTCAATCAAAGTGGACATTCGCCTGATCGCGACGTCACTCGAGGATGGCTCGCCGGCGCTCAGCTGGCTGCTGCGAGTGGAAGTCAGCAATCAGGAACTTCGATTGCCGACATAGATCGCGAAGGAGGAAACCAACGTCCACGCAATGATGGTATAAACGCTCAGACGCTCCCAAATCCCGTTCGCAAACAGGATTGAGCGGGCAAGGCTGATATTTGCCATCAGCATGATGAAGCTGGCTCCTCCGAAAACTCCCAAAGCAAGGCTGATGATTTGGTACGATCTCGAGGTCGTGATTGGATCGCCACGAAGCCCCGCGACCATTGCCATGGTGTTTCCGCCAAGGATCGCCAGGAGGGCCCCGAGCGTGTGAATGCCTATCAGGCCTGCTGCCGCCGAGGACGGGTTGGTCGGGACGAGGCCAACGAGCACAATGCCCACACTGTGGAGCAGTGCCAAAATCAATAACAGAGTGCGCCCGCGCGCAACCAACGTGGGACGCAGGATCAAGAAGCTGCCAATCAGGAGCAACACGCCACGAGCGATGAACCCGAAATTCATCACCGCGTGCAGTGGAGAGCTCACGAAGCGTCCCATGAAATCGCCGACGTCAGGGACGCCGAGGTCGCTGATGTAATTGCGTGCATAGCTATAGCCAGGGAAGGCTGATGCAGCTATGGCTTCGCAAGCCAAGTAGAGGAGCGAGCTCACCAGCCACGCAGTCGCTCCCAATAGAGCCGACGATCGATCTAGCTTGGGTGTGAACTCTCGATTGTCGTCAAACATCTTGCGAATCGTTCCTTACCTCGGTGTGACGGGGTCGCTCCTACAAAAGTGCTAAATCCGCAACGGGCGCTGAGCGGATCGACACCTCATCCCGCTGATCCTCAATCATGAGCTTGGTGATCCAAGCGGGCCAGTTCTCGCGTCAGTCCGATCTCGCCGCGACGCATGACCCAGTGGTGATTGGCGGCAAAGAACGGGCGGAGCACAGGTGTCAGCCACCGCATCCACGGCTTGGTCACCTCAACACACCAGGCGTAGGTCATCTCGACAAAGGCACCTCTCTGGCGCAGTTCCCAAATCCCTTCGCCAGCGAGATCGCCGGACGCCCGCACCACCAGATGCTCCGGCCGGCGGGCCTCGATCACCTCCAGCCGCCAGCGGAGAGGATAGGGGATCCGGCCACGGGTCAGAATGTCGAGCACGCGACCGCGTCCCTCCGGATCTCCGGGGGATATCTCGCGCACCTCCCGATAGGCCTCAGGCCACCAGCGGGCGATCTCAGGGCCGCCGAGGCAGTCGAATGCAGCCTCGATGTCGCCCGGCACCCGCCAGTGCGACACCAATACGAAGGCTGATCCGGGAGGTTGAGCCATCAGCGCTGATCTCCACTCAAACGCATCGAAGGCGACGCGGTGGCGGCATGCAAAGCCTGGTAGGCCCGCATCAGCCGATCGGCGATCGTCTGCCAGTCGCCTTCCTCGATTCCATCGGCGCGAGCATCCCGTAGGTTCATGGCCTCGGCGCGCAGCCGGGCATAGGCAGCCAGTGAGTCTGGGTCGATCTCGTAGACATACGCCGTCGCAGCCGCGATCAGTGGCGCATAGCCTGCGACCCCGACATTCTCCCGCCGAGCCTGCCACCAGTCCAGCTCCAGTCGCGCCGCCTCAACGGGATCGAAGCGGGCGTGGGTCGCCTGCCGGATCACGGTAAAGTGGTCGATGAGGGTCGGAAGGGCAGCCATGGATTCAGCACGGGATTGCGACGGCTGAAACCGCCGGGCGGCCTGCATCGCCGACAGGCCGGAGCGCAGACTATCGGCCAGTGAGAAGCCGTACTGGGTTCGATTGAACAGAACGAGTTTCGTGGCCAGCGTCGCGTATCGATGATCGTAGTAGGCGCGCCAGAGTTCCGCCTCTGCCGTTCCAACAGCGATCGGATCGAACCGGCGCAGATCCGGTTGGCCCTGCGGTCCCGCGACAGTGATCAATCCACCGAGAGCGAGGATCCCGGTGATGAAGACAACCCATATCCGGCGCGGCACCAGGGGCATGGCGGTTCTCCTCACAGGCCGCTGAACCAGTTGTAGCCATACGTCTCCCAGTAGCCGCCCGTGTAATCATTGCCGATCTCGATCTCGACGATGTGCTTGGGGTTCTTGAACCCGAGCTTGGTCGGCACCCGCAGTTTCATCGGGAAGCCGTACTTCCGTGGCAGCACCGCATCATCGAGCCAGAAAGTGAGCTGGGTCTGCGGATGCAGCGCGGTGGCCATGTCGAGGCTAGTGGCATAGCCATCCGCGCAGCGGAAGGTCACGTAGCGGGCTCGCGTGTCGGCGCCGATGCGGGTGAGAAACTCCGCAAACCGCACGCCGCTCCACTTGCCGATTGCGCTCCAGCCCTCGATGCAGATGTGGCGCGTCACCTGCGTGACACGGGGCAGGGCGTAAAGCTGCCGCAAGGTCCAGGGCTCCGCGTTCTCCACGCGTCCGACGAGTTCGAGCATATACGACTCGGGATCGACCTCTGGCGACTGGTCTTCCGGGTAAAAGGCGTTGAACGGGAAGGGACGCGTGATGGCGCTGTCCGGGTATTCGCGTGCGAGCTGGTGCGGGTCGAACAACCAGGCCTGGACACGATCGTTGAAGTCGGACATGCGCCCCAGCGCGGCTTCAGCAGAAAAGCCGTCGACGACATCACAGCCTGTCAGCAGGGTGAGGCTGCCCAAGCCGGCCGCCTGCTTCAGGAACAGCCGCCGGGTTGGCAGGTCGAGGCGGCGGGCGCTCTCCTTCACGATGGCGGTGGTATCGGGGTGAGGTTTTGATCGCCCTGGAAATGGCATGGCGGAGCCTCGGGGTTAGCGGCCGCGGACCATGGCCACGAGGCTGCGCGGGACGAGCAGCGCCATGGTCACATGAACAATAAGGAAGAGCACGATCGCGCCCATTGCCAGGAAATGGATGAGGCGGGCTGTGTCGAAGTCACCGAGGAGGGTCGTGAGCGCGCCGAACTGGACCGGCTTCCAGATCGCAAGGCCGGACAGCACCGCGAGACCGGTGGTCACGATGATACCGCTGTACAACAACCGCTGGACAGCGTTGTACGACGCCAGGTCCGCATGGCTCAAACGCCCCGACAGGGCAGACTGGAGATCCTCCCAAACAGCCCGCGGGCGGATCGGCCAGAGCCTGCGATACAGCCGGCCCGAGGCCAACCCATACGCAAGATACACAAGGCCGTTGACGACCAGCACCCACATCGCGGCGAAGTGCCATTGTGTGGCGCCGCCGAGCCATCCTCCCAGAGTCAGCGACGAGGGAATGTTGAAAGGCAGGATCGGATGGGCGTTGTGGATCTCCCAGCCGCTCATGATCATGATCACCATGGCAGCGGCATTGATCCAGTGCGTAGTGCGGATCAGAAGCGGATGAATGATCGGGCGTGAGGCGGGCATGTTGAATCCTCCCACGATAGGGAAACGGGCCGCGGACTGGCTGTAGAGTCCGCGGCCGCCGGCACTCAGCTCGGAAGCAGAACCGTATCGACGACGTGGATCACGCCGTTCGATTGTAGGACATTGGGGATCGTGATCACGGCCTGATCCCCCTTGCGATCGGTGACGACGAGCCGGTTGCGGCCGGACTGCTTGATCGTAAGCTGCTCGCCATTCGCTGTCGTCAGCATCGCCTGCCCCTCGCCGCGTGCCACCAGCGCCATCAGATCCTGCGCGGTGTAGCGCCCGGGCACGACATGGTAGGTGAGAATCCCGGTCAGCATGGACTTGTTTTCCGGCTTGACGAGTGTCTCGACGGTCCCCTTCGGCAGCTTGTTAAAAGCTTTGTTGGTCGGCGCGAACACCGTGAATGGACCAGGCCCCTGGAGCGTCTCGACGAGCCCTGCGGCCTTCACGGCCGCCACCAATGTGGTGTGGTCCTTCGAGTTGACGGCGTTCTCAACAATGGTCCGTGACGGATACATCGGCGCCCCGCCGACCGTGACGCTCTTCTCCGAGGGCATCTTCGACTGCGCGAAAGCGGACATAGGCTGAGCGAGGCCGACACAAACAAGGGTAGCAAGAGCAATATGAATCTTCATGATTATCGTCTCCCACGGGTGGTGAATGGGCCAGCCACAGCCGGGCGGCGCCCCTGGAAGCCGGACCCATCCGGCTTCTGGGATGGGTACCCACGGGCCTGCCCGGCGGATGCAGCCGACAGGATCGGGAGGTTCACGAGGTCGTGAGGGGAGTGGATAGGTCAGAACTGTCGATCGTCGCATCTGCAACGCCGGATCTAACGATCCTGCCTACAGCGCCGATGTGGCAATGCCCTTCATCAGCACCGGCCCGGTCGGCTGGCCCGTCGGCGAGCCACCGGATGGCTCCAGGCTGATGGCAAACAGCTGATCCGGTGCCACCCGCGGCAGCTGATCGAGGCGAAGGCGGATCGCTCGGGCCTGATTCAGGACCCCAATTGAGACCGGTGGAGCCGTCGCCCCATGTGCGAACGACCAGAGCTCGAGCGAGCGGTCCGGCGGGATCGTGACGCCTTCCAGGGGAACGAGTTCCGCCTGCCCGTCGGCAAACGCATTGAGAATGGCCGCTGGGCGGCTGTCGTTGGTGAGGAGAACGGCCACATAGACCGGGGTCGGCGGGGCACGGGAGATGTCCATCGCAAGGCCAACGGCCAGGAGCAGGGATGCGAAGGCACCAGCCAGGCCGGTGACGCGCCAAAAGGCAAGACTACGCCACAGCTCGGTGAAGGTCGCGCGGGAACGAACCAGCTCCGCAGGTCTGGACTGAGGGGCTGCCGGCGTTGGCTGATCGAGGTCAGCCTCGATACGGTGCCAGAGCGCTTCACCGCTGGTGATGGCGGGTGCCTGATCGTCGAGTTCCAGGAAACGGTCACGCCACTGTGCCACAGCCTGTTGGAAAGCTCGGTCGCGCCGCAGCAGCTCTTCCGCCTCGGCAGCTTCAGCCCCGTCGAGGAGGCCCAGCACGTGCTCGGCCGCAAGCCGGTCGCGTTCATCACGGGTCATTCCAAACAGTCCCTCAACACGAGCAGAGAACGCCGAATCCAGGACTTCGCCGTGCCAATCGGCACGGCGAGGCGCCTGGCCAGTTCCCGGTGGCTCAGTCCCTCCGTGTAGGCGAGTACGATGGCTTGGCGGCGAACCGGTTCGAGACGCTCCAGACAGCGCCGCAGGGCGCTCGTCTCGGACAGGCGGATGACGAGCGCCTCCGCGTCTTCCTCCTCGCTCGGCAGGGCCACGGGTTCGTCATCCTCCGCAAACTCCATGCGATCCTCATCGCGAAGGATGTTCAACGCCCGATGCCGGAGGATGGCATAAAGCCAACTGCGCGCTCGGCCGCGGGCCGGATCGAAACTGACGGCCCGGCGCCAGATCTGGACGAAGGCATCGTGGACCGCTTCTTCAGCCAGAGCCCGCCGGCGCAACAGGCGGAGCGCCACGCCGAGCATGCGGGCGGCTTCGGTCTCATAGATCTGGCGCAAGGCGCTCTGATCGCCCTGAGCGCACTGTCTGAGGGCTTCGTCGAGATCGATCGACGCTGGTACGGTTTCCGGTGATGGGGCCCGCACGTTCCTCCTCCCGCATACGTCATTCCGTCCTGCGACGCATGCCCATTATACACGATACCCCGGTGGTGACCTGCCGGATGCACAGCTTGAGTGCGATTGCAGGGAGCGAACATCTGGGAATCCCGGCAGCAGTGTCGAATGGGCCTGCAGCCTGTGCGAGGGTCAGCGCATCTGCTTGCTGACCAGACGATCCGGCAATCCGCGCAGAATTTTTCGGCCTTGGGACTGCATCCGGGGCACAAGGCTCCGGGTAATGGCCTCTGAGCCATGCCGTTGATCTGTGATCCATTTCACAGTCTGGGTCACGGGGAAGGGCCTACAACGGAATGATCAGGCCATATGACCGCCGAAAGCATGAGACCAGACCATGCGCCGCTTTGCACGTTCCCAAATCAGAACACCCCGCCGCCCGCTCGGCCACGCTGTCGTTCTCGGCGGCAGCATCGCCGGACTCCTTGCTGCCCGCGTTCTCTCGGACCATTTCGCCCAGGTGACCGTCATCGAGCGGGATGCCACGGGGCAAGGTCCGGAGCCGCGGAAGGGTGTTCCGCAAGGCAATCACCTCCACGCTCTGTTGGCGCGCGGGAGAATGATTGCCGACGACCTGCTGCCGGGTCTCTCCGACGAACTCTTAGAATCTGGTGCCGTCCGCCTCAATGCCGGACGCGACTTTGCCTGGTATTACGCGGGCGGTTGGCGGATGCGGCACGACAGTGATCTGTTCTTTCTCTCGACGAGCCGTCCGCTTCTCGAAAGCCAGATCGACAGGCGGGTTCGCGCTCTGCCGAATGTCACGATCATGAATGGCGTCCGCGTCATCGGTCTGCGAGGAGATAAGGGCAACCGTGTCGCGGGAGTTCGCCTGGCCGAGCCGGGCCGCTCAGCACAGGGTCATGAGATTGAAGCGGATCTTGTGGTCGACGCGACAGGGCGCGGCAGCGCCACACCGCAATGGCTGAACGAACTGGGTTTCGTCGTGCCTGCAACCGAACTCGTCGGGGCTCGCGTGGCCTATGCCACCCGGACTTTCCGTCGCAACAATGACCGACCCGATTGGGGTGCGTTAGTCATCACGGGCAAGCCATCCCCACGCAGCGGTCTCATCTTTCCGATCGAAGGCGACCGATGGCTCGTGACCCTGCCGGGCTTCTCCAATGAGCCGATGCCCCAGGATCATGAGGCTTTCCTCGCCTATGCGCGCTCGCTGGCCGTGCCGGACCTGTTCGAGACGATCCGCCAGTGCGAGCCCCTGTCGCAGATCAAACACTTCCGCTTCGCCGGCAGCCTGCGGCATCGCTATGAGCAGCTTGCGCATTGTCCAGAAGGGCTGATCGTTCTTGGCGACGCCGTCTGCAGCTTCAATCCCGTCTATGGCCAGGGCATGACGGTAGCGGCCATCGAGGCTGAAGCTCTCGGCCGGATGCTCGCGCAGGCCAAGGCCGCAGATGGTCTGGAGTCGGCCTTTGCCCGACGCTGGTTCCAGACGATCAAACCCATCATCGATGCGGCCTGGCGGGGTGTGCTGATCGAGGACTTCCGGCTCCCGGAGCTGGCGGACCAGCGACCACTGCATCTGCGTCCGATGCAGTGGTACATGGAGCGGGTCCAACGGGCCACGCACCGCAGCGCCTTCGTGACCAACCAGTTCTACCGGGTCATGAACTTCCTGGATCCGCCCGCACGACTGTTCAGCCCCCGGATGCTCTCTGAGGTCATGCTTACAGCCTTCCGCAACTCGCCCGGCAACACTTCGTCGCGGGATACGCCGCCCCACCATGTGCTCCAGGCCGGCAAGGCAGGCTGAACAACGAGGAGGTGACCATGCCCAGGATCGCATATTGCTGCTGTGGGACTCTCCGGGCCGCAGTCGCCGGTGAGCCGCCACTTGTTGCGGCCTGCCATTACGAGCAATGCCAGCGTCGGACGGGATCGGCCTTCGGCATCAGCGCCTATTTCCCGGCCGAGCAGATTCGCATCGACGGTGCGAGCAAGATCTTTTCCCGTGCGGGTCAGGAAGGGCGGAAGATCGATGGTCATTTCTGCCCCACATGTGGCACGACGCTCTATTGGGAGGCGGAGTTCATGCCGGGCCATATCGGGATTGCGGTGGGAACGTTCTCCGATCCATGCTTTCCCGCGCCGACGATCTCGGCTTGGGAGCAAAGCAAACACCCTTGGGTCCACTTCGATCACAAGGCCCTCCATCTGCAGGGGCAACGCCCACCGCTCGGCCTTCCGTTCGGGCTTGCGCGCTACTCATGCGGTCCATCGGCCGGATTGCCCTGAGCCGGTGGGTTCTCCTTACCCTGTTGCAGTGGATGTCGGCCCGGCATCAGCGTTCTGGCACGGCGTAGAAGAGAGCTGGCCTCGGCAACGTCGGCAAGGGTGGAAATATCGGTCTGCCGCACGTTGGCTGTCGCCAATCGTCCTTCGCACTGAGGGCCACAAGCCGGGTGGTGTGTGGTCAAAGCGCATTGAGGACTGGAACGGCTGGGGCCTCGATATCCTCTGCCCTGGAGGAACTCTTTAACACTCAATACCGCTTCACGAGGCTCAGGTGGCAAAGGGACTGGCTGTAAAAGACTCCAGGCTCAGCGTGCCGTGTTAGAGCTTGGATGTTCCCACCGGGTAGATCCCACCTAACCTCCCATCAGAGATTGGAGCGAGATAGTCAATTGCCGCAAGAAGCGTCACGAGAGCGACAATGACAATCCCATTGGCAATGACGAGGATTGAAAGCCCATCCATAATATGCCCCAAATCAAAAATCCATTTGTTGTCTAAGGTTTGAGACAATTCTTGTCTCTTCGGCAGGTTACATCAACCGCCCCGAGGAGCTACCCCTTTGTCGTTAGGTGCTGCAGTTGGGGAAACCTCGATCAGCGGGATGTCCGCTAGGTCTTTGAGCCTTCATCTGGCCAAGTGGAGCGTGCGAGACGCATCAGGTCATACGGATAATCAGAGCCTCTCTTGAGTGCCTGGACAGCCTGATGGAGCGGGGGCTGCTCTTGGTTTTCAGGCGTCTTCCGCATCACCCTGCGGATCATTTCTTTGATATGCTTGGCAACCTGATCGTCCATGTGCGTCATGAGACACTCTCCCGGGACCACCCAAGCTCACCAGCAATCTTGACCGGAATGTGCTTCACTTGAGATTCTTTGGGACAGTCAGCAAGGTTGTCTCGGAAGTGTTGGATACCCGACAGACAACACGAGCTTGGCTGTGTACGTATGGCATACCGGTTCCCTCGCACGCGAGTGCCCATGTACACGAGCCGGCCCTTAAAGCGCCCTTTGCAGCAACGGGCGCTTTCTTTTTGTCGTGGCAAGACCAGTATTACGCCCCAGTGGCACGAGGATGCCCATTGCGGCGCATCATTGCAACGGCGGCTCCTGCACTGGGTTGGTGTGCCGCAACACGTCGCGAACTTCGTCTCATACGGCCGCTGCTAGGCGCAGGAGTAGTTTCATGGTTGAATGAATGCTCCAGTGCGCTCAATGGGTCGCCTGCCTCCTTGGGAGGTCTGCATGAAGCGTCGCGACTTTGTCCGCTGCTTGGGCACGCTCGCCCTCACGATGGGTTCTTCAGGATCAAGGGGACGACCATCAGCCAAGGTGTTTCGCGTCGGCACGCTCAGTCCGGGCATCCCGATGACCGAGAGCGTCTACGGTCCAGCGCTGGTCCGCGGCCTCGCCCAGCATGGCTACGTGCTCGGGCGCAATCTGATCATCGAGACCCGAGCGGCCGAGGGGCATCTCGAGCGCCTACCCGGGTTAATTCACGATCTCATCACGAACAGGGTCGACGTGATCGTCGTACAGGGCTATCCGCCCGCCCTCGCGGCCAAGCAGATCGGCACCCTCCCGACGGTTGTTCTCGGCGGAACCGGCGATCCGGTTGCCACAGGCCTGATCGCGAGCCTCGCCCGGCCCGGAGGCACTATCACCGGCATCTCGGACGTCTCCGTCCAGCTCTCGCCGAAACGCTTGGAACTCCTGAAAGACCTGACGCCGACGCTGCAGCAGGTGGCGATGCTGTGGAACGCCGATGACTTGGGCATGACGCTCCGGGTCCGGGAGTCCGAACAGGCCGCGAAGGCGCTCGACCTCAGCGTACAGGCCCTCGGTGTGCGCGAGCCGAATGACTTCGCTGCAGCGTTTGCGGCCATGATCCGCCAGATGCCCGACGGCATCCTCATGGTGAGTGACTCTCTCACCCTTCTGAACCGGCGCCGGGTGTTCGAGTTCTCGGCCGCTCACCGCCTGCCGGCCATCTACGAATTCGAGTCTCTCGTCCGTGATGGCGGACTGATGTTGTACGGACCAGACCAAAGCGGAAGCGCTGAGCGTGGGGCAGCGTTGGTGGACCGCATTCTCAGGGGCGCAAGTCCGGCCGAGTTGCCGTTCGAGAATCCGACCCGCTTCACCCTCGCGATCAATTTGAAGACGGCGAAGAGTCTCGGGATCACCGTGCCGCCAACGCTGCTGGTGCAGGCTGACGTACTGATCGAATAAGGCATCCGTCACTCAGCAAGAACTCGCTGGCCAGGCATTTGCTCGATGGCCCAGCCCGGCTCTCATCGATGGTACCGTTATGACGATCGACATTGACCGGCTGACCGAGGCCGTGCTGATCGATCTCCACCACCGCATCGTCGAGCGCCTGCGCTTGCTCGACCAGATGCGCGCTCATGTGGAGATGCTGGAGTTCAAGATCGGGGACCGGGTCAGCTTCCAGCCTCCCGGCCAGGGTCAGCTCGAGGGCATGCTGACGCGCTACAACACGAGGACCGTGACGGTGATCACCGACACCGGGCAGAGGTGGAACGTCTCGCCCGCCGTCCTCAGCAGGGGCAAGCCAGCCAAGGGCACCAACACAGCTGGATCCAACGTGGTTCCGCTGAATAAGCGCTGACGCGGCTCGGGTGTGCGCGGATTGACAGTGGTGATGGCATGGGATCACCATCTGCCGTGGGGGCTCGCCAGGAGGTTTGGCGGCCATGGATCATTTCGACCCTATCCTGAACTGGAAGCTGAAGCAGGGCTCACACACCTTTCCCGGCCAGGACGGCGGCACCTGCATCAACGAGGCGGCCATTGTGGCAGCCGGCTTCCCGTACCAGCCCGTGCGCTCGGTCGAGGACATGCCGGGGTGCTTCTCACGGCCGATCTGCCGCTTGGCCATGCAGCTGAACGACGGGGCCTCCGATGAGGAGCGGCAGCACCTGCGGCCGTTTGTGACCCGCCTGGCCTGTGCCGACACGCCGATGGTGGAGCGCGAGCGCGAAGCGTACATCGCCGTGCGCATGCGCCGGCGGCTGCCGTTCCAAGAGGGCATGAAAGTTCTCGAAGGCGCCTTGGCGATTGGCCGCCAAGCAGAAGTGGGAGCCCCCGAGGAGGTGACGGCCTGGATGGAGGGTGTTCAGCAGCAGGCCGCGACACCCACCTCGGTCGATGAGCATCCGCTGTTCGCCAAGATCCACGGATGGCTCGTCGGGATTGTTTAGGCTTTTGATCCAGAGCGGTCGATCTCGTCCGTTGAAGACCGAGCCATCATGCCGTGACGTGCCCGGCCCGGCACAGATCGGACGATAGAGACGACAGAGTTTCACGACGCTCCTTCGTGTCATTCACCTCCGTTCCTGTATCAATGGATCGGGGAGGGCGATCCGCGACTAGCGCCATCCGGCATCGGAAGAATCGAGAGCCTGCTCGAGTTGGTTTGGCTTGCCATCGTCGTGGTGCTTCTGGGGAGCGTGGATCGTTGTCCCACCGTTCCAAGATCCTACCACGCGGCCGCACCATTCAGCTCAAACGTGATATAATGAAGGGATACAGGGGCTGTAGAACCAGCGTATGTCTAACAGCTTGCCGTGCGAGTTCTCGCTCAATCTAAAGGCAAGGAACAACGAAGGCGAAACTGACGGGGGCATCCAAGAGGAGGAGCTCATGAAAGTCAGTGAAGTCATGACACGGGATGTGCGGCTGATCGAGCCCACCCAGAGCATCCGGGATGCGGCCCGACTCATGGCCGAGATGGATGCCGGCATCATGCCGGTGCGTGAGGGTGATCGGCTGGTCGGCATGATCACCGACCGCGACATCGCAGTCCGGGCCGTTGCCGAGGGCAAGGGGCCGGACATACCGATCCGTGAGGTGATGACGGAAGACGTCAAGTACTGCTTCGAGGACGACGATACCGACGATGTCGCCCGCAACATGGCCGACATCCAGGTTCGCCGCCTGCCGGTGCTCACCCGCGACAAGCGCTTGGTCGGGATCATCTCGCTAGGAGATATGGCGGTGACGGACGAGCCCAGCAAAGCCGGCGCAGCTGTGGCGGGCATTTCACAGCCGGGCGGGCAGCACAGCCAGACTGGTGGACCGCGGACCTGATGTGCCAAATGGGGAGGGGTCATAACGGTGGCCCCTCTCTCGGTAGAGTTCAGCCCAGAAACGAAGGATTGGCCCAGGCAACCCGACCGTTGGGAATTGTGAAAAACCGCCCTCACCCCATTTGCATGGGTGAGGGCGTATCGCCCTTTATGCTGAGATCATATGGACTTGTTCTGCTGCACTCCTCGTCAGATGGGCCTGGCGGCACGCGGCCGATGACATTCCAATTTTTGCCTCGACCACCCGGGCTGGGAGACGCTCATGATCTGGGCTCGCAGGATCATCGATCCAGCCGCATGGAACGAGGTCCAGGATCAGTTCGAAAATCTGTTCATGAAGCTTGGATGTCCGGGCCAGATGATGCTGGTCGCAACCCCCGGCCCTGGCCCTATCACGCTCCTCGCCAGCTTACCCAACCCATACCTTCTGAATGCATTGACGGGATTTGAGCAGATCAGTGACGGCGAGCTCCCAGCCGAAGCCTCGCTTCTTGTCGGCCACAACCACGCCTTCGAGAAGCGCTTCAGGTATCCCAAGTGGAAGGGGGTTTAACTGAGTAAGTGATGCGGGATTCCGTGAGCCCGCTTGAACGCTTTCCGAACACTGCAAAGCGCGTTCTATACTGAGGCTGAAGCGAAACGGGTGGCGTTTATTCCTCACGCGGGGGTTGAACGGTGGGCGCCTCCCGGCCCCGCCCCTTATAGGGGGAGCATAAGGAAGTGTGGAGCGGCTTATGCCGTTGCCCGATGGAACGAGTTTCGTGTCAGAACGAATAGCGATCGGCGACCGTGCCTTCTCCCTTGCCCATGTCCGCCCGCCGATCGACTGCCCACGAAGCCTCATGCTCCCGTCCACCACGGGTGCACCCAAAGTAGACAGGCGGTGCTTGGGCCTCACGGTCTCCCCATTCGACCTTTCTGATCGAGCGGTGGCCTTGGAGGAGCCCGATGTCAGAGGAACAAATTGCTTGGACACAGGCGCTCGAACACAAGCGTATGGAGCTAATTCAAGCCTTAGTGCGGAGAGACTTCACCGAAGCAGATCGGCTTAAGGAGACCATCGAAGAGATGGAGCGCCACGCTCGCAGCCGGGGTTGGCGGCTCAAGGAGCATTGAGGCTCCCACGAGGCTGTCCGGGCGGGACTACCAGCGGCCTCGGCGCTCAAACTCTCTCTTCACGTCGTCCAGGCGTCGGCTCAGGCCCTCGATTGCTTGCGTGACCTCTCGAACATCGTCACGGGTAACCGAAGATGGTTGGCCGGCAGTGGTCATGGGCGATGAACTGACCTCACGTTTCACTTCGGGACAGTCTGGCCATCCGTCACGCTGATAGCGAAGGCTGAGAGTGTCTCCCAGCTTGAAGTAGGTGCATCCCCCCTCCGGATCTCGCCAGATCGATGGAGCCTCCTGCGAGGTTGCCGGCGCGATGCTGAGAAGGCTGGCCATAAGGATAGCGGCTCGCATTGTCACAGCATGAACCGAGGACAAGGACTTGTCTAACAGTCCAATAGACCCTGCTCTCGCGGAATGTTTGATCCAGCATCGGGTCGCGCCAGACCGCAGTCGCGTCGTCCGTGAATCAGACGGTCAGGCTTCCCCCGCTGGCCCAAGCTGGCATCGTACTCGGCCCAGTTCGTCACTCGATGCCGTTGCTTGGGGATGTGGTGACGGCGAGTGGCATTGGCCTTGAAGGGCATGGCGGGATCTTTGCTCAGAAGCCAAACAGGCGTCTACGCTATCCAGCTCCGGTTCCCAACTTGCTCACCCAAGCAACAAGGCGCCACGATGATCAAGCGGATGCACCTCGCGCCGTGGCTTCGGCAGCCCTGACCTTACGCCGGGGCTGGATTGTCAGCCGGAGTGCGGGTCGGAAGGCTGTTCCGAAGCGCCGGCCTTGCCTTGTTTCTGGCCTTCGCCGCCCGCCCCACGACCGCCTTGACCACCTTGAGCGTTCTGAGTGCTCTGGCCTCCCGCACTGCGGCCCTGCACCTGGATGCGACGCGAGCGCTCCTGCCGTCCGGTCTTGGGCAGGGTTACCGTGAGCACCCCATTCTCGAAGCTCGCTTGCACCTGCTCCGGATCCACCGGGAAGGGCAGCCGCAGCGAGCGCTGGAAGGTGCCGTAAGAGCATTCGACGAAGTGGAAGTTCTCCTTGTCGTCCGTGCGCTCGAACTTCTTCTCCCCCCGGATCGTGAGCACATCGTCATCGAGGCTGATGTCAATGTCCTGCTCGGTGACGCCGGGCAGTTCCGCCGTGATGCGGATCTCCTTCTCCGTCTCCGACACGTTCATACTGGCGTTGACGAAGTTGCCGACGCCTTGGCCCGGTGTCCCAGCGGCGGGCAAGCCAGCACCGCGGAAGACATCATCGAACAGGCGGTTCATCTCGCGATGGAGCGAGAGAAAGGGATCACCGGGGAACATTCCGCCACCGGGACGGAAGGGGGTCATGGGATTGCGTGCCATTGTGCGTTCCTCCTCGTTCAACGTACGATCCTCGGCGAGTGGTGGGTCCGCCCGGAAGGGCAACACAACTCGGACTGGACGGCGTTGGAGCCAAAGCACTCGCCATTGGAGCAAATTATATTCCGGTATCAATCCGTCTGAAATCCGGATTGGACCAATGATGGATGGGCAGAAGCATTGGCGTTGCTTGGGCCCGGCAGTCTTCCCCGTTCTCTTCAAGTTGGGAGGAATGAGGATTTCGGTGACTCGGTGGACCGCGGCAACAGCCGCGGGCGAGAGACTCTTATCCGCAACGAAGACCTGTTACGATGCCGGCGCGGTCTAGCTCGATGTTCAGCCGGTCGGCGTAGAGGTCGGTTGTGTAGGCGCCCCCCGGCTCGACCTTTTGGACCTCGCGAGCCCCGGCTGTCCGGCGGGCCCTCCCGGGGTCAGCGCAAGATGCGGCATTATCAACCAAACACAGCTACTTTCGAAACGAGGTCGATCCCACCGGCTTTCGTTCGGCGCATCTCGCGTCCAATGGCGAAGCGGAACACGGATGGAAGCTGCAAGGCAGGTGGTATTCGCGCCCACAGGGTCTTCGTGATCTGGCGCCCCTTGCGATTACGGCGGGGTGCTTCGCCTGTGACAACCCGTTGCGACCAGCGAAAGCCGATCTCGTTGAAGTAGAGATCCGCGAGATGCGGGCTGATGTGGTGGAACACGCCCGAGACGGTGCGACGGATCCGGTCATTGAAGCCTTCCGCCGAGTTGATGTGCACCGGACCGCGGGCATATTCGCGAGCCTTATGATGGACGGTATCGTGGGCTGCAAACGCGCTACCCAATGAGACGAAGGCTTTCCATTCATCGCTCATCAGATGCGCGCTGGGCTCGACAGCCTCGGTGAGAACCCGATCCGCTTCAGACTCGGACAGATCCTCGATGACTGCTGCCCGAACCTCACCTGATGACGCACCGACGCTCACATCCGGTGGCCTTTGCACGGCCACAAGCGCCGGTGTTTTTAAGGTCTTCGGCTGGCCTTTGCGGCCGCGGCCCGGTGGGGAATAGTCCGGATCCCGTCGCGGCTTACCGCCCAGATAAAGGCCGTCGATTTCGACCACGCCATCCAGAGCCTGCTCGCGTCCGACCATCAGACGGAGAGCATGGCCTATGCGCCAGGCTGTCGGCTGGCTGACACCGAGCGCTTCCGCCAAGCGGATCGAGGAGATGCCCTTGACGCCCTTCTAAATGTCAAGCGGTGATACGAGCCTGGTTGATCTCCTTTCGCCGCTGAGTGATCAGGGTGAACACCTCACGAGCGATGTACCGTTTCAAGCACCGGATGACCTCAAGCTTGGCATGGCCTTCAGCGACGCGCTTCGCCATGTAGGCCTTGGTTCGCGGGTCGGTCCGGAGCCGCCCGATGGCGATGATGTGCAAGGCACTGTTGGCGGCTCGATCACCACCCCTGTTGAGGCGATGGCGCGTCGTCTTGCCGGACGAAGCAGGAACCGGGCTTACGCCACATAACGCGGCGAAGCTCGCTTCAGAATGCAGACGCTCCGGGTTATCCCCGGCCGTCAGGAGCAGCTGCGCAGCACCGCCCTGACCGATCGAGTTCCGCGCCACCAGATTGGGGGCGAGTTTATCGACAATCGCGCCGATCATGGCGTCCAGGTCAGCAATCTCGTCGTGCAGTTCGAGATATCGGCAACCTAGCGACTTGAGACTGATCCTGTAGGCTGAGATGACGTTGCGATAATCTGTCAGATCCGGCCGCCAGGCCGCCAAGGTCCTGACCAGTTGCATGCGGGTCATCTTGCGCAAGGCGTCCCGAAGTTCGTCGGGGGCGCAGATGATCGTGTTGTGGATCATCTGCAGCGCGACGCGGCGGGCAGCGACTGCCGTCTTTCGGCAGGCTTTGAGGACCCGGAGGGACTCGATCATCCCGTCACGGGTTTTGGGTGTGACGGTGCGCTTGCCAGCAAAGGCCGCATGAGCTGCGTTCTGAGCATCCAGATCATCGTTCTTTCCACGCTTGCGACGGTCATGTTTATCCGGGGTCGTGACCTCCAGAACCTCGACACCGGCACTCTGCATGTAACGCAGGAGCCCGGCGCCGTACGTACCTGTGGCCTCAACGCCGATGCACCGGAGCTGTCCGAAGGACCGCATCCAGGCGAGCATCTGCCGATATCCTTGTCGTGTTGTCGCGAAGCACTGGGTCCCGAGAACACGGTCCTGTTCATCGACGACAGCGGCGACATGAAGATCTTTATGCGTATCGACGCCGCCTACGACGAGACGCGATACAACCTCCTGACCACCTTCCATACCGGCTCTCCTGGCTCAACCGTGGATCAACGGTTCACCAAGACCGCATGCCTGGACAGGACAGTAACGCGACAGGACGTCAGGCCCTTCTCGGGTCACATGCATCGGTGAGGCAAACCCCACCGCAAGGCTCCCGGGCGGCCGACAGGTCAAGGGAAAGACACGGATCGTGGTCGATCTGAGTGCGGGTCAGGCCACGCCGGGACACCTCGCGGCGCCAGCCACCCTAAACGGTCGATCGCTGTGAGGGTCAGGCCGCCCAGGAACACTGGCCAAGGCATACTTACTGTCCGACTGCAGCATCAGCCAGAGGCCGGACAGCCAGACCCGAAGAGGAAGCTTCGTCGCATGCAGGGGCGTGCGGGTCGTGACGGTGAACTGGAACCGGCAGGTGCCGCTCGAGCACTGATAGAGCCCAGGCCGAGCTCGCCTCCCATTCTCCCGGCCGGTCAGTCCGATGGAGCGGCAATAGCCGCAGGCGGGACAAATCCGTCCCTTGGGCCACACCATCGCCTCGAGCAAGCGCCGGCAGTGATCCTCGTCCTGGAACGCTCTGACCATGTCCCGCACTGTGGTGATCCGCGCCAGCGCCTCGCGGACAGACAACTCCATGCTGACTTCCCGATCCGATCATCAGTCACGGGATCAGAATCTCACGCAAAGGCTTAGCTGCAAAGGAAAAGCTGCGTTTGGTTGATAATGCCGGCGTATAATCAGGAACAGATCTTGCGCTGGCCCCCAAGCGGCGCAACGTAGCGGTCGCGCCGATCCAGGAGCGGGTCGGGAGTGCCGGAACGAACCCAGGTGCGGAATATCTCGTCCGTCTCAATCGTGCGCTGTTCATGTGAGGCCTTCACAATCCTCTATGGACGATTGCGCTCGACAGGTGGCATCCCGCGCTCACGCCATCTGAGGTCGGGGCATGAAATGCCCGACCCCGCGATCTGAGGGCTTGCCGATATCACGCATTGGGTTGGAATCGGATCGCTCGAGGCAAGGAGAGTCACCGACCGTGTGACCATCACACGGCGGCAATGAAACGACTGACCGCGCGTTCCAGCTCATGGTTGGCTTCACGTAACTTCTTCCGCCTGTCATCGAGCCAGTTTCCTCCTTTAAGCAGGGAGTTTGCCTCGTCCTCTTGAAGAGACAAAATCTGGTCGGGATGGACACTCCCGGTCGAAACACGGCTTCGTACGAAGGTGTCAACGTCGAACGCACCACAGACGGTTTCGTCATCAAGGTTCGGCGGCAGCAACTTCAGTTCATTGGCAGCTTCGTCCAGCAAGGAGCTCGTCAGCTCGGCCCGTTGAAGGTTTCTCATCGTTGCTATCCGGACGAGCCGAGCGACGATGTTGTGCGCCTCACGGAAGGAAACATCGCGCCGCCTGACAATCTCATCTGCCAAGTCAGTAGCTGTCGACCAATTTGCGGCCGACAACTGCTTCATGCGGGCTTTATCGACACGCAGCGTCCGGATCGCAGCCGACATCAGTGCCAGGGATCCCGAGGCGGCGACGAAGGCCCGATCCAGGAGCGGAAGCTCGCGCATCACGACATCGCCCGTGCCTTCTGCCCGGAAAGTGGCGAGGGCTGTGGAAAGCCAGGTCACGGCTTCTCCGGCCGCGAACTTGACCGCCTCGAGGGCCGTGGGGTTCTTCTTCTGGGGAAAGATGCTGCTCGTGCCGCACAATTCATCCGCGGTTTCGACGAAGCCGAACTCATAGCTGGACCAGAGGTGCAGATCGGTTGCCAGATCGTTGAGGGTCGACATCAAGAGCGATAGACCCGACGCAACTTCGGCCGCATAGTAGGCCTCCCGCACGAGCCTGGAATTCTTGACCAACCCGTCGAACCCAAGAAGCTCGGTCGTCCGGCTGCGATCGATTGGCCAGGAGGTACCCGATAGGCCCGCACCGCCCAGAGGATTGAGGTTCAGGCGTCCATACGATGCCGCCAATCTGTCGAAATCGTCCCCGAGCTTGTTGCTGAAGCCAAGGAGGTACTGCCCGAACACTCCGGGATGGGCATGCTGGAGACAGGTATATCCCGGCATGATGGTTTCATGGTGCCTGCCAGCCAGGTCCAGCAGATCGGCCCGGAGCTTGCCGATGCCGTCCATCACGCCGAGGAGCTCCGAACGCTTGTACAGGCGCCGGGCCGTCGGCCCCTGATCCAATCTGCTCCGGCCGATGTGCATCCGTCCTCCGGTATGCTCGCCGATGCGTGAGATCAGGTAACGCTCGATCTGGAACAGCAGACTGCCATGCGTTGGATCCATGGGGATCCCCTCCGGACCGAGGTATTCGATTTCCTTTAAGGTCTCCAGGATGCTGCGGGTCTGAGAGCCTGTCAGAATCTCCCGCTCGCCCAGCATGACCGTATGAGCGAGATCGACCTTGATGAAATAAGGGAACTGGCGCTTTTCCCGCTCGAGATGCGGTGCCTCGAAGAAGGACAGCAGCTCCTTTGCGGGTAAGGCATCGAGGCGTGCCTCTGGGCGGTCTCCCGCGGAAACATGAGCATTTTGCATGTGGTGATCCGATTGCGTGTGAGAGTGGCTCGACCGGATCACGACCAAGGCTCGATCGCGAGACGCTCGATCGCCTCCGGATTGAGGGTCAAGCCAAGGCCTGGTCTGTCGGGAACCGTGATGAAGCCATCCTTGGGCTCCGGGCGATCGAGGTAGAGTTCCGCCCAGAGTGGATCCCGATGAGGATCAGGATAGCATTCCACATAGGTGGGATTCGAGATCCCTGCCATCATGTGCATGCTGATGTGGGGCTCGCCGACCTGACCCATTCGGATGTCCGGGAAGGACGCGGCACCTGCGAGCTTCACCCAACCCGTGATGCCGCCACCGCGATTGTAGGTCACGTTGATGACATCGACGGCTTCCGACTGGATCAGATGATAGGCATCGAAGACCGATACCTCGGATTGACCGGCTCCGATCCGCATCCCCGTCTTCCATCTCACCTCACGCAAGGCTCTTACGAAGTTGCGCGGACGGGTCGGCTCTTCGAGCCATGCGATATCATGGGGTTCAATGAGCCGAGCGAACCGCACGGCTTCATCCGGGGTCCAGGCCATGTTGGAGTCCGCGACGATCGCGAACCCGGATCCTGCTTCATCCCGTGCGATCCGAACTCGCTCGGCATCCTCCTCGATGGACAAGGCGCCGACCTTGAACTTGATCCCTGCGAGGCCCTGTTCCCGATAGTTGCGGATCTCGCGCCTGATGCCGTCCTCGTGGCGGCTTGTCTCGTAGTAGCCCCCGATGCCGATCACCGGCACCCTTGCGCTCACTCCACCGAGGAGACGCCAGACAGGCAGACCCGTGATCTGGCCCTTGAGATCCCAAAGAGCGGCGTCAACGGTGGCGATCGCCATCATGAGCGATGCACGGTCGACGTAGGCCTTGTCATGATCAAGCATCCGCTGCCACAGCCACTCGCCGCGAAGGGGATCCGCGCCGACGAGCAGGTCTCTGAACGCACCGCGAACAAGGGATTTCAGATAGGAACTGTATCCGGACTCATTGCCGACGCAGACTATGCTTTCCAAGCCTTGGTCCGTCGTCACGCGGCACAGCAAGGCGGTGCGCGCCGCAAGGGTGTAGGTCCCTCCGCTGAACGCGGAGGGCAGGTCGGCCTTGATCTGGCGCAACTGGACATTCGTGATCTTCAAGTTCGAAACTCCCTCAGCCCCGCAGAAGCCACTCGTTGAACTTCTTGTCGGACTGCGCCTTGTTCCTGCCCCAGAAGGCGTCGTTGACCCGGGTGGTCTGCTTGAGGTTTTCAGGGAAGGTCGGCAGTTGGACCGCGATCTTCTGGTCGATGAACTTGTACGCCTCCGGATTGGACGGGCCGTTGGGCAGCTTGGTCGTGAAGGCCGCCTGCCGATCCGCGCGTGCGCAGAACTTGACGAACTGGCGGGCAAGGTCGGCCTTGGGTGCGCCCTTCGGTATGCACCAGCCGGTGGCGCTGTAGAAGCCGCCGTTCCATGTGATCGCCACCGGTGCACCTGCCTCTGCGGCGGCTTGCGCCCTTGCGTTGAAGGTCGGGCAGATGTCGACCTCGCCGTTTTGCAGGAGCTGGGCACTCTGCGCGGCGGAGTCCCACCAGACCTTCACTTGAGGCTTGATCTCGTCCAGCTTCTTGAACGCCCGGTCCCAACCACCGGGAGCTTCGAGGACCTTGTAGATCTCCGCGCCGCCCGGGACGCCATCTGCCCGCAAGGCGATCTCGATCATGTCGCGGGCTAGCCGTCGCATGGCCCTACGTCCGGCGAATTTGTTCACGTCCCAGATGTCAGCGAAAGACGTCAGGGGCTCCTTGAACCTGTCGGTGCGATAGGCGAGCACGAATGTCACGACGCTGTCCGCGAAGTAAAATTCATTCTTCATGTCGGTTGGGATCGCCGCCATGTCCGGGCCCGTCAGGTCGAGCGGCTCCACCAGCTTCGAGGCGACGAGCAGGTCGGCAACGTCCGAATTGATGCCTCCGCTCACGTCCCAGTTGTAGTTGTTCGTCTCCACCTGTGCCTTGAATTCGGCGGATGGGTTCGATCGCCGCACCACCGGGATGATGGTGATGCCCGTCTCCTTCTTGAACGGCTCGTAGTAAGCCTCGGTCCAGGCAGTCGTGTACACGCCCCGGGGTCCGATACGGTCAACGTCTGTGCGGCTTCACTGCGTTGCCAGATGGCAGGCATCATGATCCCGGCCGTGCCCACGGATAACGACTTGAGCATGGTCCGGCGGGTGATGCGATCCTTGACGAACATTGTATTCCCTCTCTTGTTCTGGGGTTGGAACTCAATCTGGTCAGTAGGCCTTCTTCCGGCGCCCGATCATTTCGCCACAGATGATGACGACGGTCACGAAGGCCAGGATCAGCGTCGAAACGGCGGCAAGGGTCGGGCTGACGTTCAGGAGGGCATCGGCCCACATCTGCCGAGGCAGGGTCGTCGACGTGCCACCGCTGATGAACAGCGCGACGGTCAGCTCGTCGAAGGATTTGACGAAGGAAAACAGGAAGGCTGTGATCATGCCTGTCCGGATGATCGGCAGGGTCACTCGCCTGAAGGTCGTGAGCTGGGTCGCCCCGAGGGTCCACGCCGCGTGGTCGAGGCGGATGTCGTAGTTCCTCAGCACCGCCATGATCGTCACGATGGCATAGGGAAGCGAGAAGATCGTGTGGCCGAGGATCAAGCCGAACGAGGTTCCAACCAATCCGATCCTTGCGAAGGCATAGAAGAGCGCGAGGGCGACGATGATGTGCGGCATCACCATCGGCATGAGGATGAAGGCCATCACCAGGGACTTGGCGGGGATCTTCTGCCGGGACAGAGCGAATGCGGCTGGAGTTCCGATGATGACTGACAGGACCGCGGTGCACAGGCCTACCCATACGGACCGGATCATGGCCTGCTGCCAGAGCGGCGATGCGAAGAGGGTTTCATACCATTGCAGCGAAAATCCCCGTGGCGGCCACTCGAAGAACGAGCTCCCCGAGAAGGAAATCGGTACGAGGAAGAACGACGGGGCGGCCAGGAAGATGACGACGGCCATGACTGTCACCCAAAGAATGACACGCCGCCGCTCCATGGCCTGGACCTTGCCCCGCCCTGGGAGCCGGTCGTACAGCTCTCCCGCATAGGCACCGATCCAACCCAAGGCCGCCGTCACGCGGTATCCGAACCTGGCGCTGGCGCGGGTCAGGGATCCGCCTCTCCTGGAATTCGTGGCCTTGATGTCCCCTGTCAGGGCTGACATTCCCAGGACGAGATCGAAGACGTAGAAAACCGCGATCGACGCAACAAGGAGCAGGACGGCAACGGCACCGGCAAACCCCCAGTCGAGCATCTCGTCGATCTGCACCACGATGACCTGGGCCAGCATCGTCTCGCTCGGGCTCCCCAGCAAGGTCGGGGTTACGAAGAAGCCGAGGGACGTGATGAAGACGAGAAGACCTGCTGCCGCAACGCCGGGAAGGGACAGTGGGAAGTAGATCCTCCAGAAGATGTGGGATCCACGGGCGCCCAATGTCGCGGCGGCCCGGTGCAGGTTCCTGTCGATGTTCTGCATCACGGCAAGCATCGTCAGGATGGCAAGTGGCATCATGGCATGGGACATGCCGACGATCACGCTGGCGAAATTGTAAATCAACTCCAAGGGAGCATCCGTCAGCCCGAGGGTCGTCAGGATCTGGTTGAGAAGGCCCTGCCGTCCGAGGATGACGATCCATGCGAAGCTGCGGACCAGCACGCTTGTCCAGAAGGGCATGAGGACCCAGAGGACCAAGCTGCTCCGGGCCCGCCCGGTGGTCGTCGCAAGGAGGTAGGCAACCGGATAGCCCGCAATGAGACAGACGACGGTTGTCCAAAGGGAGATGTTGAACGTGCTTCCCAGGACCCGAAAGTAAAGGCCGCTCTCGAAAAGCCTGAGATAGTGTTCGGAGGATAGCTGCCCGGTGTCGTCGATGATGCTGAGCCTGAGCAGTTGCGACACGGGAATGAGGAAGACCGTCACGAGCAGGACGACAGCCGGGAGGATGCCCCAGCCTCGTACCCATTGATGCAGGCGTTGGGTCAGGCCTGTCGCGGTCCCGGTCATGGCGACACCGCCGCAGCGCGCTGGATGACCACGGTATGTTCCTGGGACCAGCCGAAGCGGACCGCATCCCCGGGCTGGGCTGCGCGGTGGGGGCTCCGGGTCAGGTGCATCGCCCCTATGGGGGTTCCGTCTGACAGCCGACCATAGTACCGCGTCACCGGCCCCACCATGATGCTTTGCTCCAGGATGCCCGGAACCGCATTGTCGCTGGTGTCGTCGTTGGCAAGCAGCCGGATGTGCTCTGGACGTATCATCACGTCCACGGCCTGGCCCACCTTCAGGGAGCCTAGGGCATCGGCCTTGACGCTAGCATCGCCTGGCCCTTTTAATGATCTTCACGGAGGTGGTGTAACATAGGGTGATGTCGATCCTCGTGAGGAGGCGCGCGATGGATGACGACGTTTGGCGGCCGACGCATCTGACATCCGAGCAGATGGAGGAGCGGCGTC